>CAZYWR010001300.1:0-10306 GCA_964651185.1 uncultured Polyangiales bacterium | reverse complement strand
TCTGCGTTCTTGCAGGACGTTCAAGCGCGCGTGAACGAGCGAGGCGACGACCATGCTGACTGACGAACAACGAACCGCGTTCGCGGCCATCCGCGCCATCTGGTCCGACGAGCGCATCATCCTCATCGGCGCCGGCGCGTTGCGTTTGCACAAGCGCCTTCCCCGCTTCACCGCCGACCTCGACATCGCCGTCGCGGTGGACCTGGCAGATTACCCAGGCCGGCTACTCGCAACTTCTTCGTTTCAGCAGGAGCCTCGCCAGCCTCAACGCTGGGTCCACGACAACGGCATCGCCATCGACATCATCCTCGCGGGCGCCGCGCTCAGGGCGCAAGGACACCTCGACTGGCCCAACGCCCATCGCATGAGCCTCGAAGGCTTCGAAGCCCTCTTCTCCGCCCCGCTCCCCTTTGCAGATGAAGATCTACGCGTCGAGATCGCGACCGTTCCGATCATCGTGCTGCTCAAGATGGTCGCCTGGCTCGATCGCCCCGCCGAGCGCACCCGCGACCTCCAAGACCTCGCGTTCCTCCTCACCGACTACCTCGACGAGGCCGACGATCGAGACTTCGACCGCATCCTCGCCGCGATCAGCGACGGCAACCTCGACCCCCCCACGGCCCAAGCCTTCCTCCTCGGCCAAGACGTCGCCCTCTGCCACCACGCCACGCCCATCACAGAACGCTTCGTCCACTCGCTTTCCACGAGCTACCGCGGCTCGCTGCGCGTAGAACGACTGCCGCTGGCCCGGCAAACCGACGAACGCTCACGCGGCAACTTCGATGCGCACACGCAGCTTGATGCCGGCAGCGTCGAGCGCTGCCTGCACGGCGAGTTCGACGAACTGGCTCTCGCCGTACCCGAGCACCTTCGCCCATGCGGCGGCCCGCGCGATGCTGACGGCACGGAGACCATGCCGCTCGAATGATTCGGCTATTCCCATTTGCGCGAATGCGCGGAGCGTATGTATGTAAGAGCGTAAGCAAATCGAGGTCCCGTCAAGATCGTTGCGGGTTCACGCAAGTGGATGACGGATGGCCACACATACGCGGCGAACACCTCGATCGGAGGTATAGAGTCGCGCGCCTGATTTGACCGCGCTAAGAATAATTTGTGCATCGGCCCATCCGACGCCGGCGCTGGAGTAGGTTCGCGAATGGCGTTCAATGAACGCACGCGTTTCAACTGCTGTTGGGCTGGGCATCTTCGGCAACGCCGCGAGGTCCCGGGCAAACGTTTTTGGCAGGCCTGAGCCGAGCAGTAGTTCACCAATCACGACGTCGCATGTACGCACGCGTTGCTGCAGAAGAAACGTCGTGAGCCGCGGGTCAGCTTTCCGAAGGTGCTGCACCCAGGCATTCGTGTCCACGAGGATCACGGTTTCTTCCACGCCGAACGTTTGGGTCTGCGTGCACGCGGACCTTTACCGCCCAGTCTAGCCAGCCGCTCGCTCGCCTCGCGCGCGAGGAGAGCTCGAAGGCCTTCTTCGATAAGAGCGGTCTTCGTCGCACCGGGGTGCGACTCGACCACCTCGTCCAGCAGGGCTTTGTCGATGTTCATCGTCATGCGAACGGTATGCACCCGTGCAGTATATTCGTACATACGCATCGGATCCACCGCCCCCTTTTGCCGATCGGCGAATTCGCAAGGTTGGTCGTCGGTTTTCCGAGCATCGGTCTCGAGCAAATGCCCAGCGGGATCAGCTCGTCGTTGACGTCGTAGCTCGGGTTGTGGAGCATGCACGTACCCATGCCGTGGCCGAGTTCGCGTGCGCGGCGTCGCCGTGGCCGAGCGACAAATGGGCGCCGCGTTTCGCATCGAGGAAGTAGTTGAAGTCTTCGGCGCCCATCATCAAGTTGCCGCCAAATCCTTCTCGACCGCCGAGACCGCCGCCGTGAGCGGCTGCACCGCGGCACTGACACCCGCCGTGATGTCCGCATCGCTCGGCACAAGGCGCGTGACCTCAGCGACGAGCGCACGGTTGCGATCCGCGGCCGCCGACAGCTGCTGGTCCAGACTCTCGGGCAGCTGCTTGAGTCGTGCGCGCAGCGCGTCGACCTGCGGCTGAAGCGCATGGAGGCCCGTGGCCAGCTGTGATTGCAGCGTCTGTCGCGCACGGCCGATCTGATCTTCGATCTGCTGCGCGGTCGCGTCGAGCTGGCCCTGCGCGTTGTCGACCCTGTCGGCGAGTTGACCGAGGAGCTCTTGTGCGCGCGCCACGAGCGCGTCGCGCTGCGTTGCTAGCTGTGCGCGTGCGCTCGCTGCTAGCTGCTGCAGCTGCGCCTCTGCGCTATCGAGCTGCGCGCTGGCCGCGTCGACCACCGTCTGTGCTTGCGCCGCGGCCGCGCTGAAGGTCTGCGTGATGCCGTCTACCGCCAAGGTCGTGGCCTGGTCGACCTGAGTGAGTACCTCCTCGATGGCGTTGTCGATCTGTGTCTGCACGGTGGCGAGCTGCTCGCGTACGGGAGGTAAGATCGCTTCGATCTGCTTGGTAAGTGTATCGACAAGTGTGGACACCGCGGACAGAGCGGTCTTCTCAGCGGTCTGGACTTGCGAGGCCAGCGTGGAGCCGAGGTTTCCCAGCTGATCGCCCGCGGTCTTGGCAGCTGCTTGAATGACCGGCATCACCGCGTCCAAGGCGGCGCTGATCGCGCTGATCGCGGGCTCCACGGCGGCTTTGGGCAGCGAGGCCGCGGGGATCGCGTCGAGCACCGCGTGCGCCTTGTCCACGAAGGCGGTGAGCATGTTGACGCCGGTCTGGAACGTGGACTGCAGCTGCTCGACCAGGCTCACCAGCGCGTCGATGGGCGGCATGATCTGCGAGCGCGCGCTCGCGATCAGGCTGCGCACGGCCGTCAGCGCCGTGCCTGCGCCGTCGACGAGCGACTGAAAGGTCGACACGAAGCCGTCGATGGTGCGCTGCGCGGTGCCGAGCGTGTCGTCCACGGTCTGTCCTGCGGTCTTGACGCTGAGCTGGGCCACCTGCTCCGCGGTGTCGAGCGCCTTCAGTGCCGTTTCCAATGGCACACGCACTGCGCTATCGATGTCGGAGAGCAAGCGGTCGAAGGCCTGAAGACCTGCGCTGCAGGTGTCCACCGCGCTCTGTGCGGCGCTCTGCAGCGTGCTCTTGGCTGTGCCGATCGCAGGCGGCACGGCGTCCAGCGCCGACATGACGGCCTGCTCCAGTGTCTTGCGAGCGGCCTCGAGCCGATCGACGGCCGAGGCGGCCGCGCTCTCGAGCGCAGTCTGCAGACTGTCCACGCCTGCGAGCGCTTGCTGCACTCCGCCGCTCACCGCCGCGATGGCCGACTTCACGCCCGCGGCGCCGGTCGCGGCCGCCGCCGTAAGCTGCGTGCGACCTTGGCTAACCCGCGCGCTGGTCTGCGCGAGCAGCCCATCGAGCCGCGCGCGCTCACGCTGCAAGCTCGGATCAACGCTGCTGCGCACCCCGCGCAGGCGCTGCGATAGTGCGTCGAGAGAAGCGCGGGCAGGAGGCGCCGCCGCGCGGAGCTTCGCCTGCACTTGTCCGGTGAGCCGCGTCAGGTCCTGCTCCAGCTGTGCCGCGGCGCCGTCCAAGCTCTTTTGGCAGGCGGAGCGTGCGCGCGCGAGCGCAGCGTCTACCTGCGTCCATTCTGCGGTGGCCGCGCCCACGAACGCGCTGACGCGCCCGTCGAGGCTCGCGTGCACTTGACCGATGTCTGCGTTCAGGCCCTCCACGTTCTGTCGAAAGCGCGTCAGGTCGGCGAACGCACTTGCGTTCGCGCGCGGGCTCAAACTGGCGATCGCAGCCTGCAAACTGGCGAGGCGATTCTTTGCGCGGTCGCGCACGGCGGCCGCGCGCAGCGACGCGGCATCGAGCGGCGCGGCCAGCACCGCCGGCAGCGCGGCGATGTCGCTCTCGAGCGCCTTCACCTCCAACGACGCCGTCTGCCTGAAGCGCGAGTAGCGCGCCTGCAGCTCGAGCAGCGGTGCGCGCAGCGCGTCCACCGACGAGAGCGCCGCGTCTAGCCGAGCCTTGCAGCGCTGACCGCCGAGCGCGAGCGACGCGCCGGCAGCCGAGGCGTCGGCGAGCATGCCTTCCAGCTCATTTTGCGCGGTATCCACCTGCGCGGTCACCTTGCGCTCGGCGGCGGAGATCTCCGTCTGCACGGCGGTGCTGGTGTCCTCGATCGAGCCGGAGACTTGCCCCACCGCAGTTTGAAACTGGGTCGTCACGACCGTCACGCTGCCTCCCACTTCGCCGACGACCGCGTCCTTGGCCGCATCGACTTGCGGCGAGACGTCGTAGAGCGGGATGCTGGTCGGCACCGCGGACGACTGCTCGAGCCCGATGTGTAGCGTGCCGTCGCCGAGCGTGAGCGTCGTGGTCTCGATCGAGGCCTTGCGCTCCACGTTGAGCACCGGAATCGCGTCCTGATAGCTGTGCCGGATCACGGTGCCGTTGCTGGACTGAAAGCCCAAGACGATCTGATTGCCCTGCGTGTCGCTCGGCAAACGTCCCTCGTCCGCCCAGTCCAAAAAGCCCGTGATGAACGCGCGATCGAACTCCAGGTCGACCAGCACCCGCTGATCTTTGTACGCGGGAAAGAAGAAGTGTCCGGTGGCAAAATTGGGCGCAAACGGGGCAGGCACCTCTTTGTTGAAGAGCGGGATCTGCACTTTGTACATCCACAACGAGTTGTCTTCGTTTTCGATCGCCGCCCAGGTGCGCTGACCGCTCTGCCCGGCGCTCACGATCTTGCCCTCCACGCGCAAGACACGCCGCGGATCGCGAAACGCCGGGAGCGCGGCGACTGGATTGAGCTTGTCCTCCGCCTCCAAGGTGAGCTCGATCTCGTAGACGGCGCTGTCGTCCTCGGGCTCGACCGGCACGTCGGGCTTGTGGCGCGCGGTCGCCCGCAGACGCATGACGCGGTACGTGGTGCCGGCCGCGTAGATGCGCTGACTGAAGCCGTCTCCGACCTCGATCAAGCCCAAAGGAGGCGTCAACGTGTCCGGACAGCGTCGATAGCTCAGCGCGATGCCTGGAAGCCGCGCGCGCAACCGCGCGGTCTCGAGCTGCGCGCGCTGGCTGACATCGGCCGCGATCGGGGTGCGTAGCAGCACGTCGCGGCGAATGCCTGCGGCCAAGCTGTTGGGCAGCTCCTTGGTCAGCGACGCATCGGCGAACGCTTGCAGCACGCGCGCCACGAAGCGCGGCGGCTCCGGGAAAGACAAGCGCAACGCGGCCACGTCCTCCGACGATAGCGCGGTCGCGCTGCCGCCCGCGCTCTTCTTCGCGCCCAAGCGATAGCTGTTGGTCGCCGTGTCCAGCTCGAACACGCCCTGATTGCGATCGACCCAGTGCAACAAGAAGTCGTAAAACGACGGCTCGCCTTCGCCGTCCAAGCCGACGGTCAGCACGGCTTGCGGAGTGCTCACCGCGGGCCAGTCGTAGGTGATCGTCACGCCGCTCGGCTTGTTCGCGTCGATCATGTCCTGCATCGAGGCCTGCACGTGTAGCTCGAGCGGACGGTGTTGCGTCCAAAACGCCTGCGCGGCGTCCAGCAGCTGCAGCTCGTAGCGGCGCCCGATGACCGGTGCGCCGCTGAGCGAACCGCCCACCACCTCGCTCACGGACTTCGAGACGGCGTAGCCCGTGACGGAGATCCCAGCTGGCGTCTCGCCGTTCCCTTCGGCGGCGCGCGCGAACTGGAACGTCGCCGCCAGCAAGGTCGTGCCGCTGAAGCCCTCGAAGATCGGGTCCTGCTCTTGCTCCGACGAGACGTAGAAGGTGATGTCTGCCCGAAAGCCCCAAGCCTGAATGTCCAGCTCGAAGCGCTCGATCTGTCCCGCGGCCAGCGCATGCACGTCGCTGCCGATGCTGAGCGACAACGTGGTGGTGAGCCTGTCTGTGAACATACGCCGCCTACAGATCGAGCTGGAAGGACAGATAGAAGCTACGACGCGGCTGCGGCAGGAGTGAATTGAGCTCGCCGTGGTTCGCGACGCTCGGGTCGTTGCCGGAGTCCGCGGCGCCGATGCCCGGCTGACTGTACTTCGAGTCCAAAAGGTTCGTGCAGCGCAGCGCGAGCGAGGCGCCGTCGAAGACCACGTCCTTGAACAACAGATTCGCGTCGATCGACACGTACGCGGGCACGGTGCCCACCGGATTGGTCGGCACCGTGTGACGCTTGCCCATGAAGCGGCCGAGCAGCGTAGCGCTGAAGCGCGCCTGGTCGTACGTCGCGCCAGCCCATAGCTTGTCGCGGGCCAGGTCCCCGATCTTGCGCCAAGGATCGCCTGCGCGCAGGCGCAAATCGTTCTGAAAGTAACGCGAGTAGTACAACCAGACTTGCACGGGGCTGAGCACGAGCCGTGCAGCCGCATCGAGCCCGGTCACCGCAGCGCGGTCCACATTGAAAGCGAAGTTGTTGACGTCGACGGTGTTGAACACGATCGGCTTTTTGTAATCCACGTGATAGCCGGCGAGCGTGAACGACACTGGGCCGAGCATGGTGGTCGCGTTGAGCTCCAGGTTACGCGTCTTCGCGTTGGCGAGGTACGACATCGCCGTGCTGAGCTCGTAGGGGCTCGGCGCGACGGACGCTTCGCCGTACAATGCCTTGACCGTGACGGGGCCGAGCGTGCCCACGTACCCGGCGCGCAACACGATGGGTGTCCTGCGCAGCTTGAAGTACTGGTCGTTCTGGTGCTGCAGCCGCCCGCCCACGTTGAAGGCGTGATTCGCGTTCAAGGCGTAGTTCGCTAGCGCGAATACAGCGGCTTCCTCGGCGGTGTGCTGGCCGACCGTCGTCGCGTCATCCTCAAGGTTGATGGCCGGCTGCGCCATGCTGACATCCCCATCCGGAAAGAGCACGCGCGTCGGTGTCGCGAGGGCGTCGCTCACCCGGAGCGCCGTGAGACTCAAACCGATCGTCAGCTTCAGCTCGTCGCCGCGCAACACCATATCTTTGGCGGCGTTGATGTCCATCTGTTGCTGAAACTGAAAGCTCGAGTTGGCGACGGTCTCGTTCTCGAGCACGACGCCCGCAGGCGACGTGGGCGTCGCATCCACCCGGTACAGATAGAACGAAGATGGCGCGATGTTGCTCTGTCGGTAGCGCAACAAGCTCGTGCTCGTCAGCATCGTCATGGGATGCGCCACGTTGCGCAAATACAGGGACCGCTCCTGGCTGACCCACGTGCCTTGGGTCTGATCGCGGTCGGCGGCGTACTCGGTCCCGAAGCCCGAAGTGTGTGAGAACAGCGCTCCGCCTAGCTCCAGGGTGCCGAACCCGACGCGCGCGTCGAGCGCGAGCTTTTCGTTGGCGGAGCGGAACTGCCCGGCTCGGTCGGGGAACTGATCGAGCACGCTCTGGCCCCAGAGCGTAGGATCCGACAGGTAGCTGCTCTTGGTGAACTCGAAGTTCTTGCCGATCGAGCGGTCGAGCACAGAGCGCTCCATGCGCGCAGAGACGCGCACGCGCCACTGCTCGTTCACCCAGCTCGCCGTCGCGTCCACGATCTTGGTGCTGTCGGCGAAGCTCCTCAGGTTACGCTGCGCGCCGCCGTACGTCATGAAGACCTGCGCCCGCGTGCCGTACTCTTTCTGCTGCTGCCGGGCCTGGCCATCCACCGTGACGACATTGATGAGCCCCGTCGCTGCGTTCACGCCATGCACGACCGACGCGGGGCCATACACGATCTCGACGTGGTCGATATCGCTGAGCGGAAACGCGGTCAGGATCTGCGCGTCGAGGAAGAAGATGCTCGTGTACGGCTGGCCGTCGATCAGGATCATGTACGGATCTTTGCCCACGTCGCTGCGATAGCCGCGCGCGTACGCACGAACGTAGTCCACGCCGTATGTGCGGACGACGTCCATACCCGGAAGGTCGTCCAAGATTTGCGAAAGATCCGTGTAGCCGCGATCGATCAGGTCTCGCCGGGTGAGGATGATCGTCCAGGCGGGAGCCCGGAGCGCCCCCTCCACCGAGTTAGACACCGAGCTCACCGGGGGATTGACGATCTCCTCGATCGTCAGCCCGCCTGCTGAGGCTGGGTCTTCTGCGTTCGCGCCCTTGGGGCGCGCGCTGTTGCGCAGCGCCCTGGGCAAAGACGCCGGCAGACCGTCGCTCGGCGCGGGCTGCTTGTCGTCGATCTGGATCTCCACCTCGCGCATCGGTCCGTCGACCACGACGCTCGGCCCCTGAGGCGCACTGGGCGGCTTGCCGCGCTCCGCGGCGGCGTCATCCCCCGCGCTGGGGGCCTCGGCCTTGGGCGCCGCTGGCGCTTCGATCGGCAAGGGCGGAATGTCGGGAGTGGTGGGGAGCTTGCCGGGATCGACAGGCAGCTTGGGCTGAGCATGTGCGAGCGTGGCGGCCGCTGCCCACAGCAGCGAGCTCAGCCACACAACTACCGCACGACCGAGACGTGTTGGAGGCATGGCTGAGAGGTCGCGAACTTACCATGCTGCTGCGTGCGACAGCAAACCAGGTTTGAGGTAAGACGCGAACTTGCATGCGCGGCCTCAGAAGGAGCTGACAGTCTGCAACGACCTGCTCACACAGCCTGACAAAGGCTCCGCAGATTGACAGCTGCTCGGCGACTGCGCTGCAATGCGAGCCGTTGCCGCAGCGAAAAGCGGCGCAGAGGGCGCATGAAATTCAAAGAGTCCGGGGACCCGTTCACGGCCGAAGAGATCGCCAAGATGATCCCGCAAGAAGGGGGCGCGTTCGTACCCTACCAAGACAACGCGCTGCGGCTGTATCGCAAGTTCGTCCGGGAGTTCCTCTACAGCGAGAAGCTCGCGCGCGCCAAGCGTACGGGTGCGGTCTGGCACGTCGACAAGAAGCTCAAACATGTGTGGAAGCGCTACTGCGGCGATGATGCCTATAAGCAGATCAGCGACGAACAGAAGCGACAGATCATGGCCAAGGCATTGTGGGACGCCACGGGCATTCACCACCCGCTCGAGGGCGTCGACGTCGCCGAGGACTACGCCAAGCGCGAATCGGCGAGCTTGACCTCTCGTTTCAATCCCAGCACGGCGGAGAAGGTGGCTGTCGGTCTGGCCGAAGCGCTCGCCGACAAGGGCTCCTTGGGCGTCTACAAGCTCGTGAAGATCGCCAGTCACCTGCAGGACGGGCACAGGCGCCTGACCGTCGCCGAACAATACGCGCAGAAATACAAGGGCACGGGTCGCGGGACCGACGACCTGTCGTTCGCGAGCATGCAGAGCCTCGACGACGACAGCGCGCTCGGCGTGACCGCGGCGCTCATCGCGCTCAAGCTCGAGCGCTTCACGCGCCGCGAGGCCACGTTGCTCGCCGCGCAGACGCTCGCGGTGACTGGCAACGCGCTCAGCGGGGTGGTCGGCGTCGGGCAAGCCATCTCCACGGCGTCGACCGTCGTGAGCGCGACCGTCACCGCGGAACAAGCCTTCCGCAACCTTGCCAAGCGGCTCGAAGGAAACCTCGGCATCGCGCGCGAGACGGCGGCGTTCTCGCTGTGGGGCCTCGGAAACCGCTCACACGGGCCATCGCTCGAGTTCATGGTCGAGATGGGGCTCTTGGATGAGGAAGGCTACCTACGCAGCGCAGGCTTCTTCGACCGGCCCAACATGCGCCTCGCGAGCAACTTCATCGCCGCGCAGATCAAGTCCACCGGCCGCTAATCGCGCGTTTGTGAGCGTAAGTACGGACGGCCGCGACCACGCCTTACAGTCAGGGCCGTGGCGCACGCGCACCCGTGCACGAGCCTTTGGATTTTGTGCCGGGGGGGACAGGTGAGTAGGTAGTCTCTTGTCCGCCGCCGTGGGCTGCGTCAGAGTAACGACAGAACCAGCTCGGAGCCGGTAGTACGAGCCCGAGTCCTACGCGCCCTGACCCGGGGCCACTGAGGTGACGTCGTGAGTACGCGCTACCCACGGATCCGTGAGGCGTACGCCGGTGCTGCGCTCGTGCATGCGCTCGATCGAGTCGATGCGCTCGCGCACTCCGACGGCCTGATCCAGCTCCTCTTGGTCCAGTACTTGGACGTCCTCGAAGCGGCGCTGGGCGACGAGGATGAGCGCGAGGGCGCGGCCGATCCGCTGCTGCACCGCGCGTTGGAGGCCGTCCACGAAGCGCTCGCGGCATTTGGGCTGCTCGAGGCAGGAGCGGCCCCTCTGCTCCACTGAGCTTCCCGGCCAAGGATGGGTGCCGCTCGTTCTACCGTTCGCGATGCGCCATGAATCTGGGCACGTTACGGCAGCGCGCGAGCGTGGACCCGCATGCCCCTCCGCAGCAAGCCCGGCTGCTCCGTTGCTGCAGGCGCAGCAACG
>CAZYWR010001299.1:0-4347 GCA_964651185.1 uncultured Polyangiales bacterium | reverse complement strand
CGCATGTCTTTATCCTCGCGTCAGCGTCGTTATCCCGGCGCGCAACGAGCAGGAGAATCTCGAGGCCACCGTGCGTAGCCTGCTTGCGCAGGAGGGGGTCGCGCTCGAGGTGATCGTCATCAACGACCACTCGAGCGATGGTACCGGCGAGCTCCTCACGCGCCTTGCCGCCGAGGATCCACGCGTGCGCCCGTTCCACAACCCGCCGCTCAAGGCAGGCTGGCTCGGCAAGGTGAATGCGATGTCGTTCGGTGCACAGGTCGCCACCGGTGACTACATCCTCTTCACCGACGCCGACATCACACATCACCCAGGCAGCACCTTGGCAGCCGTGCGCGAGCTGCAAGAGCATCGGCTCTCGTTGGTCTCGCTGATGCCGCTGTTCGTGTGGGAGAGCCTGTGGGAAAACGCCGCCGCGCCTGCCTTTTTGCTCGCCGTGACCGGCTTCTTGAGCGGCGCGATTCACGACCCAGACAGCGAAGACGCGTTGGCCATCGGCGCCTTCATCTTGGTCGATGCGGCGCGCTACCGCGCGCTTGGCGGCCACCACGCGGTCAAGGCCGAGATGCTCGAGGACGTCATGCTCGCCCGCCACTTCAAGGCCCAGGGCGAAGCGGTCGCATTTCGCGCCGCGCCCGAGTGCCTGACCGTACGCCCCTACAAAGGCGCGCGCGCCGTGTTCGACGGCAACGTGAAGAACTGCCTCGCCGCCTTTGGCGACAACTTCTGGCTGGCCGTGCCCCTGGCATTCACGTTCTCGGTCGGCGCGACTTCGGTACTCGCCGCCCCCTTCGTCGGCCTCTGGCTCCACAATCCGTTGCTGTTCGCGCTCGGCGCCCTCGTGTACTTCGAGGTCTGGCTCGCGGTCGTGCTGTGCAGCGGGTACATGAAGATCGATCGGCTCAAGCTGGCGGCGTTCGCACTCGGCACGCCCCTCTTGCTGGCCTCGGCCCTCGTCGCCACCTATCACGCCGTCTTCTACGGCTCCGTGGTCTGGCGCGGCCGCACCATCCGCGTCCACTAGATAGATTTAAGGGCGCCGAGCGCTTCGCGAGGGCGAAAGCGGGGGCACACTGACATTGCGTGGGGGCAGGACGCACCCGTGTCACGCGCCTTGGGTGCTCGCGATCTGGTCCCAGAAGTCGCAGTCGTCTTTGGACAACGCGCTGCCCACGGCGGAGCTCATTTGCAGGGTCATGTGCTGGTCGCTCGCGCTGTCGTACTTGGGCCAGGCGGTTCGGTCACCGCCGTTCGGATCGCCGCTCTTCGCGAACTGCGTCCAGTAGCCTTGGATGTTCGCGCGCAGCGGCTCGACCAAAGTGGCCGCGTCTAGCGCGGCCACCGGGTTGCCGAACACGTAGGGGATTTCGTACGCGTGCCAGGCCTTCCCCTGCTCGAAGCTGTACAGGTATGCCTTGCGGCCGTGACTCGTCGTCAGCCGCACGAGTGTGCGCGAGGGGCAGCGGAAGACGGCGTCGGTCATCAGTCGAATGAACACGTCGTCGGCCGTCGCGTCGGTCGCGGTCGCCGCGTAGTGCTGTTTGACGGCGGTCTGGAGCGCGGCCTCCGTAAACTGCGTTTCGATCTGTTTGTTCAGATCGTCCACGGTGTTGACGGTCGCGGCGGTCGTGCCGAGGTTGGCGAACAGGCCCCACTCATTCTTGTTGGTGCCGACGATCAGCTCGCCATCGTTGAAGTTGCCGCTCTGCAGCAGGTTGGCGGGCGCGTCGGGCAACACCGGGTCGTCGCGGTTGATCGTCGGCCCCCAGCCTGCGCCGGAGATCCCGCGATCCGCGCCCCAGGCCGCGATGTCCGTCGCCGGCAGCGCGCGCAGGCAGGTCACCACGTCTGCGGCGCCCGGGCAGAGCGCGTTCGCGAGCTCGGTGCCGAGCGCGTTCGCCTTGGCCTTGTCTGCGCCGAGCGTGCCGGCGCCGATGCCGGGACCGCTCTCCAGGATGTAGCGCTGCACGAGCCCCTTCGCGCGCGGCGAGACCAAGTGCGTGGCCGTGCTCATCGAGCCCGCGGACTCGCCGAAGAGCGTGATGTTCTTCGCGTCGCCGCCGAAGGCTCCGATGTTCGACTGCACCCACTTGAGCGCGAGCTGCTGATCGCGCAACGCATCGTTGCCGGACGGCTCACCGCCGCGCTGCGCATCGAGCGCCGGATGCGAGAGGAAGCCGAGCGCGCCGAGTCGGTAGTTGATCGTCACCAGCACGACGGGCCCGAGCGCGGCGAGCTTCGCTCCGTCGTATTGGCTGCTGCCTCCGTTGACGAAGGCGCCCCCGTAGATGAACACCATGACCGGCAGGTCTTTGGCGCCCACCGGCGCGTACACGTTCAGCGAGAGGCAATCTTCGTCGAGCGTGTTCGTGGCGCCGAGCAGGCTCGACGGCTGCACGCACGACGGGCCGAACTGCTTCGCCTGAAAGGTCCCCGACCACTTGTCAGCGGGCACGGGCGCCGCGAAGCGGAGCGCGCCAACCGGCGGCTTGGCGTACGGAATACCCAAGAACACGCGCACGGTGTCAGCTTGCATGCCCTCCAGCGCGCCCTGCTCCACCTGGATCTGCAGACTGCTCCCTCCCGCTGCGCTGCCGGCGGTCGCCCCATCGGCACTCGCAGCGTCGACGACTCCGCCGTCCGGTGTCGCGCTCGCATTGTTGGTGCTGGTGCCCTGATCATCGTGGCTGTCGCTGCAGCCTGCAGGGCCGACCAAGAGCATCAGCACCCACAGCGCACGCGCTCCGTGCGCGCGTCGAACCTCTCGATCGCTTGCCATTTAAGCTCCTTTTGCGCGGTCTGATTAACCTTCCAGGTCCAAACGCGCCCGGAGCTTCGGTCCAAACACGCGCGGAACGCAAGCGCGCTCGCGCTGTGCGACCGAGTTTGTGCGGACGTCGAGTCTTTGGTAAGGTTGCGCGCGATGTTCGCCCTCGAACCATGCGCCTCGGCGCAAGCCGCCAAGCTGACCGCGAAGCGCGCCGCGCTGCGTGCGCGCGCTCGTCGTGCGCGCTGGGGCGGCCTCGGTTCGTTCGCGAGCTGATGAGACGGGAGGCCGCCCGCGAGGCGGCCTCGTGCACGGTGCGCTCGGCCTCTTCGCTGTCGCGCCTCCTGAACTGGGAGGAGACTGCCATGGAGCCGGACGACACGTCGTTGATGGAACTTCACGCCAAACCCGCGCCGCGCATGGTGCGCGGCCGCGGCTCTTACCTTTGGGACGAGCATGGCCGCCGCTACCTCGACTTCGTGCAGGGCTGGGCCGTCAATTGCCTCGGCCACTGCCCGGCGGCGCTCACGAGAGCCCTCTCGGCGCAACTCGGCGAGCTGGTGCACGCGGGCGCCGCCTACCACAACGAGCCCGCGCATGCGCTCGCGCGCGCGCTCACGGACGCGAGCGGCCTCGCGCGCGTGTTCCTGGCGGGTTCAGGCGCGGAGGTGAACGAGGCGGCCGTCAAGCTCGCGCGCAGATGGGGACAAAAGCACAAGGGCGGCGCGTACGAGGTGATCACCACGCACGACAGCTTTCACGGGCGCACGCTGGCGATGACGAGCGCGAGCGGCAAGCCTGGCTTCGCGGAAGCGTTTCCCCCGCCTGTGCCGGGCTTCCCCAAGGTGCCGTTCGGCGACGTAGAGGCCGTCGCCCGTGCGATCCACGCCCACACGGTTGCGCTGATGGTCGAGCCGATTCAAGGCGAGGCGGGCGCCGTCGTGCCGCCTCCCGGCTATCTCGCGGCCGTGCGCGCGCTCTGCGATCGCGCCGGCATCCTGCTCATCCTCGACGAGGTGCAGACCGGCATGGCGCGCACGGGTCCGCTGTTCGCGCACCTCGCAGACGGCATTCGCCCAGATCTGATGACGCTCGGCAAAGGACTCGGCGGCGGCCTGCCGATCTCAGCGCTCCTGGCGCGCGCCGACGTGGCCTTCGAGCCCGGCGATCACGGCGGCACGTTCGCGGGCCACGCGCTGCTCTCGGCGGGCGCGCTCGCAGTGGTGAGTGCGCTGCAGAGTCGCGAGCACGCCGACTTGCGCGCACGGAGCGCGCGCGAGCTCGCGCTCGTCTTGCGCGCGATCGCAGACGAGCACGGGCTCGGGCTGCGCGGACGCGGTCATCTGTGGGCGCTCGTGTTGCGCGCGGACTGCGCGGAGCGCGTGCGCGATCGCGCGTTCGAGCTCGGCCTGCTGATCAACGCGGCCCGCCCGAACGTGCTGCGCTTCATGCCCGCGCTCGACGTCGAGCGCGACCAGCGCGCGGAATTCCGCGCGCTGCGGGGGCGCGCGCTCGCAGCGCGGGGCCCGTGAGCGCGGCGCGCCGCGTGCGCACGGCCTGATGGGCGCCAGGCGCGCCTG
>CAZYWR010001298.1:0-3079 GCA_964651185.1 uncultured Polyangiales bacterium | reverse complement strand
GAGGCAGCGCGATGGCTGCACTACAGGACGCCAGCATGAGCGAGACGCCGAAGGACGACCCAGCTCCGGGAGGAATCGAGCGACGCCAGCACGAGCGCTTCGAAACTTCCATCTCAGTCGACTACTCGAGCGGCGACACGTTCCTGTTCTCTTACATCCAGAACATCAGCGAGATGGGGATCTTCATCCGCTCTGACAACCCGATGCCGGTGGGCACGATGCTGGAGCTGCGCTTCGCGCCCGACGGGCAGTCTCCCATCGAGCTGCTCGGTGAAGTGACCTGGATCAACCCTTACCGGCCGTTCGGCGACAACCTGAATCCCGGGATGGGCGTGCGCTTTCGCGACCTGAGCTCGGAGCTGCGCGAACGGATCGTGGCGCTCGTACGCACGGTCGCGTACCTGCGGGGCGAAGGAAACTGATCACGCAGGCGCGGGATTGCGGCCCCGACGTGCCTTCTCGCGCTGGGAGAACCTGCGGGGCGAAGGGAACTGTCACGCGGGCGCGGGCGCCTCGACGACGTGCTCGGTGCCCTCTGCAACGAGGGGCGCACGCGCGGCCGGACGAAAGGAGCCGCGCAACGCTTGTGCGAGCAGGCGGACGTGGCGCTCGCTCGAGCGCGTAAACTCGAGGGCCATGCCGCAGCAAGCGCTCGCGTCGGCGCCGCCCGGCTCGCGCGCTGTGATGCCTGCGCGAGTGCCGACGCGCACCACCCGAGCGGCGGCCCAAACCTGCTGGGCGCCCGGCGGCGAGAAGGAGATCACGAGCTCCTCACCCGGCTCCGGCGCGATCGCGGTTTCGATCCAGATCCCGCCGTCCGATAAGTTCGACGCGGGCAGTTGGACCTCGCCGTCCCAGAGCTCGCTCAACAAAGTGCACTCGAGCGCGACCGCGCGTCGTGCGCTGTGCCGCCTGCCTGCCATGTCCGCTCCCCGATCTGCCGCGCTCGGAGCTGCCGAGCGCACGCACATCGTAGGGCATGTGCTCACGATGCAAAAAAAAGAAACAGCGGGTGAAGCCGCGCAAGCGAGCCAAGACGGGCCGAACTATCAGCGCACGTCGAACGGAGTCACTTCGCGCGCCTGTTCGCGCGCCAGCAGGTATGCGCCCGCCTCGAAACGACCGGGGATGGCGAACAGGCGTCCTCCCGTCAGCTCGTAGAGCCAGAAACCCTCGCGTTCGCGCTGGGTCGCGCTGCCGGCGCAGAACAGCCAGGGCCGCTCATGCGTCGCCGGATGGCAGTAACGGTGATGAATGTGGCCGTGTGCGAGCACGACGCGGGGACGCGCGCAGATGCGCATGAGCTCTTCGCCGTTGTCGAGCCCGTGGTGGACAGAGTCGGGCCGTCCGTCGGCCCGCAACAGGCCGTAGTGCGTGATCACGATCACCCAGCGCCCGGCGAGCCGCACATCGTCCAAGATCCGCGCGAGCGCAGAGAGCTGCGCAGCTGGAACGCACCCCGAGGACGAGAACGGGTTGGGATTGGGCTTGGCGCTGTTCACGCCCACCACGGCGAGCTCGTCCGCGATGACGCGCACGTACGGATAAGGTCCATCGCTCGCGTATGCGGGCCAATCACTGCGCGTGAACTCGCCGAAGTGGCGCTCGAAGCGCCCATCGCGCAGCGTGTCGGCCAGGTAGAGATCGTGATTGCCTGGGACCGTGCAGAAGCCGAGCGGCGCGCGCGTCAGTCCAGCGATCGCCTCGCGCGCGCTCGCGTACTCGCGCTCCGAGCCGAGCGCCGTGTAGTCGCCCGTGCAGATCGCGAACGCGACCTGCTCTTCAGCCGCGAAGCGCGCGAGCGCGTCGAGCTTCGCGACGCTCTCACGAAAGAGCCTGCCGCGGCGGAGCCAGAGGTTGAATGCGGCCAGCATACGCTTGCCGACCAGCTCATTCGCGGGCATCTCGAGCACGCTCTCTTGGACGTGCACGTCGCTGAAGTGCAGGAGCCGAATCACCGAAGTCCGATCAAGGGAAGAGTCCGACTTGTGAGATGCCGAGCCCCTCCGGAAAGCCGAAGCGCAGATTGAAGCACTGCAGCGCCTGTCCCGACGCCCCCTTAACCAGGTTGTCCAGCACCGCTTGGGCGATCACGCGGCCGGTGCGCTTGTCGACCGTGTAAGAGACGAAGCAGCGATTGCTGCCGCGCACCCAGAGCGTGTCTGGATCGCTGCCAGGATCGAGCACGGTCACGGAGGGCGAGCCTTCGTAGAGCGCGCGCGCCAGGTCGGTGATCTGCTCGCGCGTGATGTCGCGCGCGAGCTGGGCGTAGCCCACGGACAGGATGCCGCGCGTGAACGGCGCCAGGTGGGGGGTGAAGGTGACGCGCACCGGCTTTCCGGCCAGCTTGGCGAGCGCCTGCTCGATCTCGGGTGTGTGGCGATGCAGACCGCCGACTTTGTAGGCGCGAATGCCTTCGGCGGTCTGCGGGAAATGGTAGGCCTCGCCTGGTGAGCGACCTCCCCCTGACACGCCGCTCTTGGCGTCGACGATCAAGCTCGCGAGATCGACTACGCCGTGTGCGACGAGCGGCGCGAGCGCGAGCACGCTGGCGGTCGGATAGCAGCCGGGTACCGCGACTAGGTCGGCCTGCCGGATCGCGTCGCGCTCGAACTCGCACAGGCCGTACGCAGCTTCAGGCAGCAGGTCCGGAGCATGATGCTCGCCGTACCACTCACGATAAACGTCGAGATCGCGCAGGCGGAAGTCGGCCGAGAGATCGAACACCGTCAGTCCGCGCGCCCGCAGCTGGCGCACGATGGCTGCGCTCGCGCCGTGCGGCAGAGCACAGAACGCGGCCTGCGCCCGGCTCGCGATCGCTTCCGCGTCGAACGCCTCGACCACTTGGGTAGCGCCGCTCAGCGTCGGAATCGCCTGCGTGAGGCGTTGGCCGGCCTTGCCGTGCCCCGCCACGGCGACCACCTCCGCACGCGGATGTTCGCGCAGAAGGCGCAGGAGCTCGGCGCCTGTGTAGCCTGTGGCGCCCACGACCGCGACTGGGATCTTCTTGTGTTCCATGGCTGCTCTCTCTTCGTGGATGTGCGCGAAGAGTCGCGAGCGCGCCAGCCGCCGCGCCGGC
>CAZYWR010001297.1:0-1521 GCA_964651185.1 uncultured Polyangiales bacterium | reverse complement strand
CCGCCAGCTCGGAGGCGGCGCGCGCCTTCTCGGCCTCTACCTGCTGGCGCGCGAGCTCCTCGCGCATGCGCCGGTGTTCGTCTTCGAACTGGCGCCGGCGGAGCTGCGCGCGAATGCGCGCGCGCACCACCTCGAAGTCGCTCGACTTGGCGATGAAGTCGTCCGCGCCCACGCTCAGCCCCTCGATCAGCGCCTCGCGCTGATCGAGTCCGGTCAAGATGATCACCGGGATCTCGCGCAGGCCGGGCGTCGCGCGGATGCGCCGGCAGGTCTCTTTGCCGTCGAGCCCCGGCATCTTCAGATCGAGCAGAATGCAGTCGACGGGCTGCGCGGCCAAGAGCTCGAGCGCCTGCTCGCCGGAGCGCGCCGGCACCACGTCGTAGCCCTCTTTGCGCAGCGCCGTCGACAGCGCGTCGAGGTAGGTCGCGCTGTCGTCGACGGCCAGGATGCGCGTGGGCGCCAGCAGGCTCTTGGCGTCGTTGTGCTCGCGGTGCGCGTGGCGTAGCACCGCGGAGAGCCGCGCCAGCATGACCTCGAGCCCCTGGTCCTTGCGCACGAAGGCGTCTGCGCCCGCGTCGAGCGCGGACAGCTCGGTCTCGGCGTCTTCTTGCGCGGTGAGGAGGATGCAAGGCGTGCGGCGCAGCGCGCCATCGAGACGTACGCTGCGGATCACGGCCGGTCCGCCGATGCCGGGCATCACGCCGTCGACGATCAGCGCCGCGGGCCTTTTTTCTGCGGCGATGCGCAGACCTTCCTCGCCGCTCGCGGCGGCCCACACGGCGTAGCCGGCGCCCTCGAGCGCGCGCTGCGTCTCGGTCCGGAAGGTCGCGCTGTCGTCGATCACGAGCACGGTCACTCGCCCGTCGTCCGGGCTCGCTGCGCGCTCTCCGCGTCCCAGGAGCTCGCGCGCGCGGGCCACGACGTGGCTCGCTTCATAGGGCTTGCCTACGTAGTCGTCGGCGCCGATCTGCAGGCCGCGTACGCGGTCGCGCACCTCCGCCTCGCTCGACAGCACCAGGACCGGCGTGTCCGCGCTGGCAGGGGTCGCGCGTATCTCGCGCAGCAGCTCGACGCCGTCGCCGTCCGGCAAGATCACGTCGAGCACGGCCAGGCTCACGCGCTCGCGCGCGAGCACGGCGCGCGCCTCGCGCAGGGAGGCCGCGAACAAGGGCGTAAAACCCGCGGCCTCGAACGCCTCGGCCAGATCCATACGGACCGTCAGGCTGTCGTCGACGATCAGCACCGCATGCGTCATCGCTCGGCCCTCCGCGGCGTCCGCATCAGCTGGATCAGCATGGGGCCGATCTCGCTCGCTGGCAGCACGCGTTCTGCCGCCCCGAGCAGCACGGCCTCGCGCGGCATGCCGTACACCACGGACGTGCTCTCGTCCTGGGCGATGGTGGCGCCTCCGGCGCGCCGGATGGCGAGCAGTCCAGCCGCGCCGTCGCGTCCCATCCCCGTCAGCAGACAGCCGATCGCGAGCGCGCCGTACTCGCGCGCGACGGACTCGAACAGGACGTC
>CAZYWR010001296.1:0-6332 GCA_964651185.1 uncultured Polyangiales bacterium | reverse complement strand
GCCCAGGCGGCGCCGCGCTCCGAAACGGCCGCGCTCGAGCCGTCCAGAAAGCCCACGCGCGCGGGCGCCTGCAACCATGTCTTGTACTTCGTGAACAGGTTGTTTTCGTAATTGTTGAACGCTTCCACCCGGCGCACCGCGCTCGCGCCCGTAGTCAGCGTATCGAGCGAGATGTTCTGACCCGGGCCCAAAGCCGGCGGGTTTAGCCCCGTGTGGCCGTAAAACGCCCGCTCCTCCGCGATGCCCGCAAGCGCCTCGTCGAGCCAGACGTCGGCGAAGGGCGAGCTCGCGGAAGCTCGCCGCGTGTCCACGATGAGATGGCCGAGCTCGTGCGCGAGCGGCCCGAGCGTGCTCGTCTGCACGTAGCTCGATGAGCGCGCGTTGTCGCGAATGGTCCCGTTCGGATCGGGGGCGAGGATGTAGAGAATCTCGCCCTGATTGCTGGTGGGGCACTCGCTCTGGGTGGCGAGGTCGCGTGGCAGGTGACGTGCCGGATAGGTGATGCTCGACGACGGGGGCGAGAGCCGGTTCATGCCCGCGGTCATGAACAGCACGATGCGCTCGTTGCCGTCGATGTCGCTCGGTTCCCCGAACACGCCCGCGACACTCGGATAGATGACGCCGTCGAACGTGCTCACGTATTGCTCGAGCTCGGCGCTGGTGAGTGCGCCGTCCGGGTTGGAGTCGTCCGTGACCAGGATCGCATGCGCCCCAACCACCTGCACCGTCCCGGTCTGCCCGGTTCCGCTCGTGCAGGCTGTCTCGAGTTCGACGTTCAGCACGTAGGTATCGCCGACCTCCGGCACGCCCGGCGTCACGAGCGCTGGAGGCGACAGCAGAGTGCCAGCGCCGGTCGTTCCGAGGCGGCCTGCGACCTCGCTGTGCTGGGCGCTGCGCGCGGCCGCGTGATCGTCGGTGGGGCTGGCGGGCCCTTGGGAAGGCGGCGCGGCGCCGTTTATTGCGCTGATGTTCGCGCCCGTCACGCCGAGCGAATACGCGGCGCCTTGCGTCAGATTCATCGGGATGAATACGTACTCGCCTGCGCTGCCGTCGTCGCTGCGCACGCACAGCTGCGGCAGCTCTTCAGGACGGGCGGCGAACGTGCTCCCCACCGCAAGCCGCACGCAGACGTCGACCGTGACCAAGGCGTCGCTGGTCGCGCCGTTGCTCAGCCGGTACGAGAACGTGTAAGTGCCCGAGGCCGCCACCTGGACCGAGACCTGGCCCGCGGAAGTGACCGATAGGGTGCCCCCCGCGAAAGCCACCGGCGCACCGTCCACTGGCACGTCGGTGACGGCTCCGCCGAGCGCCCCACCGCCGAAGCTCACGACGGTCGCCGCAGGGGTCCCCAGCGCATCGTTGTCGAGCACGTTGAACGTCGTGAGCGCGTCAGGCGTGACGGCCTGCGTGTCGGCAACTGCCGCCGGAGCCGTGCTCGTACAGTGCTTGCCGTCGCCGACGTAGCGCTCGTTGCACGTGCACGTGAAGCCGCCTTCGTTGTTCTGGCAGGTCGCGTTCGCGTCGCAGTCGTCCGTGCCGAGCGCGCACTCATCGGCATCTGCGCACGTGACGCCGTCTCCAGCGTAGCCGCTCGCGCAGGTGCAAGTGAAGCTGCCGGGGGTGTTGGTGCAGGTCGCGAGCGCGGCGCAGTTGTCGGTGTGGAGCGCGCACTCGTCGATGTCATCGCAGCGCGCGCCGTCTCCTGAAAAGCCGGCGAGACAACCGGCCGCGCCATCCCCGCTCGCATCGTCGCCGGCGTAGGCATCGGCGGACGAGTCTGCATCTCCTGCGTCGTCGGCTGGTCGCGCATCGCCCGCGTCATGGGAGCCGCCATCGCTGGAGCCGCCATCGCTGGCATCGTTCAGCTGGGCCGCATCGCCCCCATCGGAGGAACCCGCGTCCGCAAGCGCTCCGTCTTGTTTGGCGGCCGCGTCGTCGCTCGGGAACCCCGAATCTTCCGGCGCCTCACTGCTCGAATCCGAGCCACATCCGGCCGCCGCGATCCACACGCACGAGGCGAGAACCGCACTCCTCCACCGGAAACCGTACACTCCTTCGCACTTCGTCATACCTGGCGGCTACGCCCCCGTGTCGCTCCCCGAGCCCAAAGCGACTGACAGTCTGCGAATCGACGCCTATACGCGCGCCCCCTGCGCCGCCATCCCGTCGTTCGCCACTGAACTTTCGCCCCGTTCTTATTGTCGGAAGTCGCGAGGCATAGCGTCAAGCAAAAGCAAGAACGAGGCCGCCTCATGGCCGTCCGGGTTACGACCGCGCCGCAAGCCAACGCGCGACGATTTCGGCCGCGCGCGGATCGACCGTGCTGCTGCGCGGGGTCGGCGGCGCGGTCAGCTCGAGCACGTTCCCGCTCGGATCGGCGAAGTAGAGCGACCGCTGCGTCCCGTGGTCCTCGGCCGTGAACGAGAGCCCCGCCGCCTCGAGTCTGCGCTTCCAATCCGCGAGCTCGTCCCAACTCGACACCGCGAGCGCGACATGGCGCGCTTCGGCCGGCAAGCCGCTCGCTGGAGGCGCGGGTGCACCGTCAAACGCGCAGAGCGCGAACTGCCGCCCGTCCGCGAGCGCGTAAATCATCATCAGCCAGGGAAAGCCGTTCCAGTCGTCGCCCGACAGCGCCTGAATCAATGGCAGCCCCAAGAACTCGCCGTAGAACCTCCGGCTCGCCTCCACGTCTCGAACGGGAAACGCGAGGTGATCGGCTTGGAGCGTCGCGTCCATGGCAGCCTCCGCGCGCTTACTCTACGCGCAGAAGCCGCGGACTGCTCAGACGAACTCGATGATGGAGATGGGCGCGTTGTCGCCGCGACGCGGGCCGAGCTTGACGATGCGGGTGTAGCCGCCCCCCTTGCCCGCCTTGATGCGCTCCATGTAGCGCGGCGCGATCTCATGGAACAGCTTGTAGACGAGGTCGACCTTGACCACCTCGCCGTCGGCGCCCTGCTTGGCCACGTCGCGCGGCAAAAAGCGCGCGACCAGCCGCTGCGCGTGCACGCGCCGAGCGAGCACCTGCTGGCGCTCTGCGTCGGCGAGCTGGGCCGTGTCTTTCGTGAGGTCCTCGCCGAGCCGCGTCGCCTTGGTGATCAGGCGCTCCGCGATCCGCCGCAGCTCCTTGGCCTTGGCGTCGGTGGTCTCGATGCGCTCGTGGAGCACCAGGTTGGCGGCGAGGTTGCGGAACATCGCCCGCCGATGACTCGTGTTGCGGCCGAACTTTCGACCTGCCTTGAGATGACGCATGACACTCAACCCTCGCGGTCGCAGACCGCTCGCAAAAGCTACCTCTCGGCCTCAGCCGCTCGCCTGCTGCTGCTTCCAGCGCTCGAGCATCTGCGGCCAGTTGTCAATGCGCATCCCGAGCGAGAGCCCCATGTCGGCCAGGATCTCCTTGATCTCCTTGAGCGACTTGCGGCCGAAGTTCTTGGTCTTCAGCATCTCGCTCTCGGTGCGCTGCACGAGCTCGCCGATCAGGTGAATATTCGCGTTCTGCAGGCAGTTCGCGGAACGCACCGACAGCTCGAGCTCCTCCACCGAGCGGAACAAGTTCTCGTTGAGCGGCTCGTCCTCTTCCTTGACCGTCGAGGTGGTCTCAGGCTCCTCCTCGAAGTTGATGAAGATGGTCAGCTGGTCCTTCAGGATCTTGGCGGCATAGGCCACGGCGTCCTGCGGCTTGACCGAGCCGTCGGTCCACACCTCGAGCGTGAGCTTGTCGTAGTCGGTCATCTGTCCGACGCGCGCGTTGGTCACGGTGTAGTTGACCTTGCGCAGCGGCGAGTAGAGCGCGTCGATGGCGATGGTGCCGATCGGCTGGCCCGGCTGCTTGGTGCGCTCTGCGGGCACGTAACCGCGGCCGACCGTGATCGTCAGCTCCGCCGAGAACCGGCCGCCCTTCGATACGGTGCAGATCACGTGGTCCGGGTTGAGCACGTCGATCTGATCGCCGGTCTGGATGTCGCCAGCCTTGACCTCGCACGGCCCGTCCTTCTCGATGCGCACCACGTGCGTGCGCGGCGTGTGGGCGCGAACCACGACCTCTTTGAGGTTGAGCACGATCGTGGTCACGTCTTCGACGACGTCCGGCACCGAGGTGAACTCGTGCAAGGCGCCGTCGATCTTCACGGCCGTGATCGCCGCCCCCTGCAGCGAGGAGAGCAGCACGCGCCGCAGCGAGTTGCCGAGCGTGATGCCGAAGCCGCGCTCGAGCGGTTCGCACACGAAGCGTCCATAGGTCGCCGACAAGGTCTCCTGCTCGACCGACAGCGACTTCGGCCGGATCAGGTCCCGCCAGTTGCGGGCTACCATCTGCGAGGTGCTCATGCCGTCTCCTCTAATGCCTTAGCGGGAGTAAAATTCGACGATCAGCTGCTCCTGAATGGGCAGCGTAATCTCTTCGCGATGCGGGAGCGACTTCACGGTTCCCGCGAAGTTCTCGCGGTTGAGTTCGAGCCACGTGGGCACGCCGCGCTTCTCGGCCGCATCCAGCGCGCTCGCCACGCGCGCCATCTTGCGGCTGGCCTCGCGCACCTCGACCTTATCGCCGGGCTTCACGCGGTACGAGGGGATGTTCACGGTTCGGCCGTTCACGGCGACGTGCTTGTGGCGCACGAGGTGGCGAGCCTCCGCGCGCGTGGCGGCGAAGCCGAGGCGGTAGCACACGCTGTCGAGCCGGCGCTCGAGCAATGAGAGCAGCTGCTCGCCCGTGACGCCCTTGGTGCGGTCGGCCTCGTGGAAGTAGCGCCGGAACTGCCGCTCGAGCACGCCGTAGATGCGCGACACCTTCTGCTTCTCGCGCAAGCGGATGCCGTACTCGGTGAACTTCGTGCGCCGCTGGCCGTGCTGGCCGGGCGGGTACGGCCGGCGATCGACCGCGCACTTGTCGGTGAAGCAGCGATCGCCTTTCAAGAAGAGCTTGGTGCTCTCGCGGCGGCACAGGCGGCAGACGGGACCAATGTAGCGAGCCATAGCGAAAATCCTCGATCTCGGGCGGCGGACGGAAGCTTACGGAGAGTCAGACGCGGCGGCGCTTGGGCGGACGGCAGCCGTTGTGCGGGATGGGCGTGATGTCGCGGATGAGGGTGATGCGCATGCCGGCGATCTGGAACGCGCGCAGCGCGGACTCACGACCGGCCCCCGGCCCCTTCACGAAGATGGCGAGCGAGCGCATGCCGTGCTCCTGGGCCTTGCGCGCCGCGTTCTCGGCGGCGATCTGCGCGGCGAAGGGCGTGCTCTTGCGCGAGCCCTTGAAGTTGCTCGAGCCCGAGCTCGACCACGCGACCACGTTGCCTTGCACATCCGTGACCGTGACGATCGTGTTGTTGAAGGTCGACTGGATGTGCGCGATGCCGGTCGCGACGTTCTTCTTGACCTTCTTCTTCGTGGCCTTGGGGTTTGCCATGTCGATCCTTTTGCGCCGAGCCCTTCAGGGCAGTCGGAGAGTCCGTGCTGAGGCCGCGTCGCCCTGCGAGGCGCACGGCGCGCTGATTTAGCGTCGCGTGCTCCCGCGGCGCGGGCCCTTGCGCGTGCGCGCGTTGGTCTTCGTGCGCTGGCCCCGTACCGGCAAGCTGCGGCGGTGGCGCAGGCCGCGGTAGGTGCCGAGGTCCATCTGGCGCTTGATGTCCATCGCGATGTCGCGGCGCAGGTCACCTTCGACCCGGATGTTGCCGTCGATGTACTCGCGGATGCGCTTGACCTCGTTCTCCGAGAGCTCTTCGGCCTTCTTGTTCTCGGGGATGCCGGTCGCCTCGCAGATCTGCTTGGCCTTGGCCGGACCGATGCCGAAGATGTAGCGGAGCGCGATGGTCAGGTGCTTACGCGCGGGAAGATCGACGCCTGCGATACGGGCCATGATGCTCTCTCCTCAACCCTGGCGCTGCTTGTGGCGCGGATTCTCGCAGATGACGCGCAGCACGCCTTTGCGGCGGATCACCTTGCACTTGTCGCAAACCTTTTTGACGCTCGGGCGTACCTTCATGATCGTGCCTCTGTCGCCTCTCGCCGCCGTAGCCCTTCCGGTGCTCGCAGCGGGTATTCGTGACGTGCCGGGGTTCAGCCTGCGCTCTTACGCTTGATGCGGCCGCGGGTGGGATCGAACGTCGACAGCTCGAGCACCACGCGATCCCCGGGGATGACCTTTACCGTGACCTGTCGCGCGACCCCGCCGAGAGCTGCCGTGACGATCTGCCCGCCATCACAGCGCACGCGAAAAAGTCCCTTCGGGAGGGCCTTCTCCACGGTGCCTTCGAGCTCCCGCCGAGGCCCTTCGGGACGCTCGGCGGTCTCGCTATCGGTCTCACGCGCCGTATTCCTACTCCGCTCTCTCC
>CAZYWR010001295.1:0-3763 GCA_964651185.1 uncultured Polyangiales bacterium | reverse complement strand
CGACGGTCCGCCGCTCGCCGGCGTGAGCAGCTTCGGCTTCGGCGGCACGAACGCGCATGTCGTCGTCGAGGGCCTCGGCGCGGGACACGAACAGCTGCTGGTCGTGGCCGCGGACGACGCCGAGTCCCTCGCGCAGCGCGCCCGGCGCCTGAGCGCAGCGGCGGGGTCGATCCACGCCCCCCGGGAGCTCGCGAGCCTGTGCCGAGGGAGCGCTCAGCACTGGGGTCGAGGCGCGCTGCGCCGCGCGCGCGTCGTCGTCCACGCCGCGGACGTCTTCGCGATCGAACGAGGCGACGACGCGCCTGCGCGTGCGGAGCGGCCGCGCATCCTGTTCGTGTTTCCTGGCGTCGGTGCGCAGTGGCCGGGCATGGGCCGCTCTTTGCTCGCGCGCGAGCGCGCGTTTCGCGAAGCCATTGCCGCGTGCGACGCGGCGATCGAGCCGCTGCTCGGCTTTTCCGTCCTCGACGCGCTGGTGGCCGGCGACGAGCGCGAGCTCGCGCGCTGCGAGCGTTACGAGCCGCTCATCTTCTCCCTGCAAGTGGCGCTGTGCGCGCAGCTTCGCGCATGGGGCGTCGCGCCCGATGCGGTGATCGGCCATAGCATCGGCGAGGTGGCCGCCGCCCACTGCGCAGGCATCCTGACGCTCGACGACGCAGCGGCCGTGATCTGCCGGCAAGCCAAGCTGTTCTCACGACTCGAAGGGCAAGGGGCCATGGCTCTGGTCGCGCTCAGCCGTGACGACAGCGAGCGCTTGATCGCGCGCTGCGCGCCCGCCGCAGCGGCCGGCGAGCTGGTCGTAGCGGCCGAAAACGGCAGGACCTCGACCGTCGTCTCGGGACCGTACGAGGGCGTGGCCGTGCTGCTCGAGCGAGCGCGCGCCGAGGCCGTCTTCGCGACGCCGATCCGCACGGAGATCGCCTTCCACAGCCCCGCGATCGGGCAGCTCGCGGGCCGGCTCTGCGCCGCGCTCGCGGACGTCGCTCCGCGCCGCGCGCATACGCCGATGCTCTCCACGGTGCGCCCCGGCTGGCTCGAGGGTCGAGCGTGCGACGCCGGCTATTGGGCCGACAACCAGCGCTTCCCGGTGCGCTTCACGGAGGCGCTCGCGCTGCTCGACGAGGGTTGGATCGCGCTCGAGGTCGGCCCCCACGCGCTGCTCGCACGCGAGCTCGAGGAAGCACTGCGCGGCGAACGCACGAGATCGCCCGTGCTGGCTACGATGCTGAGAGGCGTGCAGGGCGAGGCGATCCTGCTACAGAGCTTGGCCGCGCTCTACGAAGCCGGTGCCCACGTGGACGTCCGCGCATTGAGCCAGGGGGTGCGCGGAGCGCCGCTGCCGCGCGCCGCGCGCCATCACTTGCCGCTCACGTCGAGCGCCGAAGACGAGCCGATCGGCGCGGCGCACGCGCTTACGTTGCCGCTCTCGGCGCACACGCCCGAGGCGCTGCGCGAGCTGGCGGAGAGCTACCGCGCGCACTTGATGACCCGCCGCGACTTGCCGCTCGCCGACATGGTGCGCAAGGCGGCGACCGCGCGCACGATGTTTCCCCACCGCCTCGCGGTCACCGGCACCTCTCGTCTCGGCCTGTGCGAAGCGCTCGCCGCGTTTGCGCGCGGTGATCATGCGCCGGGCCTGATCGCGGCAGCGGGCTTTGCCGCGCACCACCTCCGGGAAGCGCGCGACGCGGGCTGCGTATTCGTGTTCTCCGGACACGGCTCGCACTGGCCCGGGATGGGCCGCGAGCTGCTGGCGCACGAGCCGGTGTTCCGCGCGGTGATCGAGCGCTGCGAGCGCGCCTTCGAGCGCCACGGCGTGCGCGCGCAGCTCACGGACGATGTCGATGCGTCCGCTCCCGCGGACCGCGTGCAGCCGCTGCTGTTCGCCGTGCAGGTCGGACTGGCGGCGCTGTGGCGCAGCTGGGGTGTCGAGCCCGCCGCGGTGATCGGCCACAGCGTGGGCGAGATCGCCGCCGCCCACGTCGCGGGCGCGCTCGATCTCGACGACGCCGCGCGCGTCGTGTGCGAGCGCGCGCGCGCGATCCGACCCGCGATCGGGCGCGGCGGCATGGTGCTGGTCGAGCTCGGTCGCGCGGACGCCCAGGCGCTGATCGAGCGCTACCCCGGCCAGCTCGCGGTGGCCGTACACCAGAGCCCGCGCTTCAGCGTGCTGGCGGGCGCGCTCGATGCGCTCGAGCAGGTCACGCATGAACTCATCGCGCGCGAGGTGTTCTGTCGCCGCGTGTCGGTCGACTACGCCTCGCACGGTCCGCAGATGCCGGAGCTCGCAGGAGCTCTCGAGCAGCGACTGCACGGGCTCGAGGCCCGCGCCCCCGCGACCCCGATGATGTCGACGAGCAGCGGGGCGTGGCTGCAGAGCGCGTGCGGACCGGCGTACTGGGCGCGCAACCTGCGCGATCCAGTGCGCTTCGAAGAGGCGCTCGGCGCGCTCGTCGAGCGCGGATTCGACATGTTCCTCGAGCTGAGCCCGCATCCGTTGCTGACCACGGCGATGCAAGAGATCGGAGCCGCGCGCGGCCGGCTCGTGTGCGCGCTCGGGAGCCTGCGGCGCGGCGCTCCGGAGCGCGCGACGCTTCAAGAGTCGCTCGCGACGCTCTTCACCTGCGGTCGAGAGATCGACTGGACGAAGCAGTTCCCGGAGGCGGCCGACCGCCGCGTCCCCCTGCCCACCTACCCTTTCCAGCGCGCGCCGCATTGGAAGAGCGTGACCGCGTACGCGCAGGCCGAGCCGGCGACGGGCGTGATGCGCAAGCTGCCCTCCGAGCCGGCGCCCGCGTCGATCGGGACGCCAAAGCTCACCCAGCGGCTACGGCAGGCGAACGAAGAAGAGCGCAGGGCGCTCGTGCGCGCGCTGTTGCTCGGCGAGCTCGCGCGCGTGCTGCGCGCGGAACGCGCAGACCTGGATCCACGCGCGCCGTTCTCGAGTTTGGGGCTCGACTCTCTGCTCGGACTCGAGCTGCGAAATCGCATCGAGGCACAAATCGGCGTCGCCGTGCCAGCGACCCAGCTCTGGCGTCAACCGAGCCTGAGCGGCCTCGAGCAATATCTGCTGGAGCAGCTGGCGCGCGCCGCCGAGGTCTGACGCGCGGACGTGTGGAACGCGCGCAGCCGTCGGGTATCCTCGCTGTCATGACCGACGCGCACGGGAGGCCGACCGGCCGCGCTCCCACGTTTACCCCCGATGACGTGAAGCAACCGAGCCACGCCGAGCGCGCGCGCACTTTGGTCGCCGGGCAGAGCACCGGCACCTTGTGCAGCATCGCGCTCGAGCCCGCCGGCTATCCTTACGGTTCCTTCGTGACGTTCGCGCTGCACGAAGGCGCGCCGGTGTTCCTGATCAGCCGCATCGCCGAGCACACGCGCAACCTCGCGAGCGACCCGCGCGCCTCGCTGCTCGTCCACGAACAGGGCAACCGCGACCCGCTCGCGAATGGGCGCGTCACGTTGCTCGGCCGTGTGCGCCGGCTCCCCCGCGCGGACCCCGAGGACGGCGAGGGCGAGCCTTCGAGCGTGCGCGGGGCGTTCTTGGCGCGCCACCCAGGCTCCGCGTACTACGTCGACTACGCCGACTTCGACTTTTGGAAGCTCGAGCTCGAGGCCGTGCGCTACATCGGCGGCTACGGACGCATGTCGTGGGTGGAAGCAGAAGACTTCCGCGCGGCGGCGGCGGATCCGCTGGCCGCCGCGTCGAGCCGGATCCTCGCGCACATGAACGAAGATCACGCCGACGCGCTCTCGCTCTACG
>CAZYWR010001294.1:0-6905 GCA_964651185.1 uncultured Polyangiales bacterium | reverse complement strand
CGCCGAGCAGCTGCTCGGCACGACGGGCATCGATCGACGCGCGGACATCTATTCAGTCGGCGTGATGCTCTGGGAAGCCGCGGCCGGGCGGCGCATGTGGCGCGGGATGGAGGAGGCCGAAATCATGCGCGCGATCGTGCGCGGACAGCTTCCCAGCATCCGTGACACGGCGCCGGGCGTCTCCGAGGAGCTCGCGGCGGTCATCGAGCGCGCGCTGGCCCTGGATCGTGACGAACGCTACGCGAGCGCGCGCGAGATGCAGCTCGACCTCGAGCAAGCGATGCCCACGGCACAAGGTTGCGTCTCGACGCGCCGCATGGCCGAGCACATGCACAAGCACTTCGGAGAGGACCGCAGGATCCGCCAGCTGGCGATCAAGGTTGCCCTGCGTGCCCCGGCGACTGGGCTCGAGGCGCCGGGGGTCGACTCGCCGTGTCTTGCGGACGGATCGGACGCAGCCGTCACGAGTGCGAGCGCACAGCCAAGCTGGCGCTTGCGGCTCGGCCTGCTGCGGCCGGCGGCCGTATTGGCCGTGCTTACCTGCTTGGCTGCGCTGATCGGGCTCACCTTCGACGCCCCCTGGGAAGCCCCTGCCGGCCCGGCGCGCGGTCCGCGCGTGCGCGGCGCGGCCAGTCTGCAGGTCTCGCCCGGTGCGCGCGCAAGCGGCGACGCGCGCGAACCTCCAAATCGACGCGAGACTTCAGACGCACGCGACCATGCCGGCACGCGCGAAAGCACAGATCAGCGCGCCGGTTCAGGCACAGGCGACGGCGCCGACGCGCAGCGCCCACACGCGGAACTCCGCGGACAGGAGCCCGCGCGCGAACAGAAATCACATGCGCGCGGGAGAGCGCACGAGCCGAAAGCGGAGTCGCACGAGCGGGAGGCGGAGGCGCGCACGCACGAGCGCTGCCACCCTCCCTATTCTCTGGCGCCGGACGGGGTCAAGATCTTCCGTCCGGAGTGCTTCTGACGCGCCCGCTCATTTTAGACGGCGCTGCGCAGCTCGCGCTTCAAGATCTTGCCGGTCGGTCCCTTGGGGAGCGAGGCACGAAACTCGACCGTGCGCGGGTACTTGTAGGCCGCTAGGTGCTCTTTGCAGTAGGCGATGATCTGCTCTTCACTGACCTGCTCTCCCGGCTTGAGCGCGAGCACGGCCTTGACCTCCTCGCCGTGGCTCGGGTGCGGCACGCCGATCACCGCGGCCTCGAGCACCGCCGGGTGCTGATACAGCACCTCCTCGACCTCCCGCGGATAGACGTTGAAGCCGCCGCGTAGGATCATGTCCTTCTTGCGATCGACGATGAAGTAGTAGCCGTCTTCGTCGCGCTGCGCGACGTCACCAGTGAAGAACCAGCCGTCCTTGATGGCCTGCGCCGTCGCCTCCGGCCGCTTGTAGTAGCCCTTCATCACGTTCACGCCTTGGATGCAGATCTCTCCGGGCGCGCCGGTCTGCGCGATCTCTCGCTCTCGATCATCCACCAGCTTGAACTCGACGTGCTGGAGCGGAACGCCGATCGAACCCGGCTTCACGGGCCGCTCGAGCACGTTGAAGCTCGCGACCGGCGACGTCTCGGAGAGGCCGTAGCCCTCAAGCACGGGGACTTTGTACTTGGCTTCGAAGGCGCGCATGACCTCGACCGGCATCGCCGAGCCGCCCGACAGACAGTACTTGAGGTTCGGCAGCGCGTAGCGCTCGGCGCCTGGGCTATGCAGGAGCGCAAAGTACATGGTCGGCACGCCGGCGAAGTGCGTGACCCTGTGCTTCTGCATGAGCTCGAACGCCGCCACGGGCTCGAACTTCGGCAAAAGCACGATCGCGCCGCCTTGAATCAAGGCGCCGTTTTGCACGCAGGTCTGTCCGAAGCTGTGAAACAGCGGCAGCGTGCAGAGGTAGACGGAGCTCGCGGACGGCGGCAAGAGCTTCGTGCCCGCGTACTCGGCGTTGTAGAACATGTTGAAGTGCGTGAGCTCGGCGCCCTTGGGCCGCCCCGTGGTGCCGGACGTGTAGAGGATGACGGCCGTGTCATCGGCGGCGGTCGGCGCGAGATCGCGCACCGGCTCGGCCGCGCCGAGCAACGCATTCATGTTGTGCTCGCCCTCCGCGGCGGCGACGTCGCTCGGGTTGGCCCTGGCCACGATGAAGTGGCGGCAGGTCGGCACGCGCTCGAAGGCGGCCTTGGCCTGCGCGTGCAGGCCCTCCCAAACCACGATGGCGACCGCGTCGGAGTCTTCGAGGTGGTAGGCGATCTCGTCCGGCGTCAGCAGCACGTTGAGCGGGATCACCGGGTTCGCGGCGTAGTGCGCCCCGAAGTAGGCGATCGTGAACTGAGGCACGTTGGGCAACATCAACGCGACGTGCTCGCCCGGTTTGATGCCGAGCTTGACCAAGCCGCCAGCGAAACGCTGCGCCAGGCCGTGCAACTGGCCGTGGCTGATCGTGTGATCCTGGAAGAGGACGGCCTGGCGGTCGGGTCCGCGCAGGGCGCTGGAGCGCAAGATGGTCGCGAGGTTAAGCATGATCGAGCACCTCTCGCGCGGTGATATCCCGACCCGCGGCGGGGCACAACGGCCGTGTGCCTCGCGGGAACCGTGATCTCGGCCACGGCCGCCATTGACCAACGACCGCGCGAGGCGCAGTACCTAGGGAGATGCAGGTCGGACGCACGCTCCTCTATCTCGGCCTCGCGCTCGTGGTGGTCGGTCTGCTGTGGATGGCCGCCGAGCGCCTGGGCTTCGGCCGGCTGCCCGGCGACATCGTGATCCGCAAGAAGAACTTCACGTTCTACTTCCCGATCCTGAGCTCGATCGTGGTCAGCCTGGTGCTGACCTTGCTCTTCAACCTGTTCCGGCGCTGAACGCCCAGCCGCTCGTAGACACGGGCCCCGCCTGCGCGGAGCGATCGCTCGGGCGCGGACCGGGCCGGTCTGTCCAACTTCCGCCGCTCCCGGCCTCGACCCGTTCCGCGGAGCGCCGCCGGCGTGCGCGCTCGACAGCGTGATTCGGCAACTCTGCGAATGGGCGCGGCGTGCTAGGCCGACGGCGTGAACCCAGTGCTTTTTCATGACGCAGAAGCCTGCGTCGACTACGCGCTCGAGCGGCTCGGAAGGCGTGTCGTGCTCGGCACGCCGCTCGGGATCGGCAAGCCGATCGCGCTGCTGAACGCGCTCTACCGTCGCGCGCAAGTCGATCCCCGGCTCGAGCTCGACATTATCACCGGGCTCTCGCTCAACGCACCGCTCGGCGGTTCGGAGCTCGAGCAGCGCTTTTACCGCCCGATTCGCGCGCGCGTCTGGCGCGACCTACCTCGACTCGCGTACCTCGACGACGTCATGGCCGACCGGCTCCCTGCCAACGTGCGCGTGATCGAATTTTACGTGCGGGCAGGCTCGATCCTCGGCCACCCGCGCGCGCAGCAGCAGTACATCAGTAGCAACTACAGTCACGTGGCGCGAGACATGCTGGCGCGCGGCGTGAACCTCGTGATGCAGGCGGTCGCCGTGCGCGAGCCGCAAGACGGCGGCGCCACCGCAGAGGGCGCGCGCGCACGGCGCTACAGCCTATCGGGCAACCCTGACGTGACACTCCAGCTCTTGCCGTTGCTCGAGGCGAGCGGACGGCCCTTTCTCACCGTGTGCCAAACGAACCGCGGTCTACCGTGGTTCGGTCACGGCTGTGAGCTCGCGGCCGAGCGCATTCAGCTGTTGCTCGATGACCCGGCCCTCGATCACGCGCCGTTCGCGGTGCCGCACGAGCCGGTCGACGACGTCGCCTGGGCGATCGGCCTGCACGCCGCGAGCCTGATCCGCGACGGCGGCACACTGCAGGTCGGCATTGGCGCGCTCGGAGATGCCGTCTGCCATGCGCTCTTGTTACGTGCACGGGAAGATGCCGCCTTCGTGAACGCGCTCGACGCGCTCGGACGCGAGCGCGCCGCCGAGCTGCTCGGCGGCGCGGAGCCGTTCCGGGAAGGGCTCTACGCCGCCAGTGAGCTGCTTTCGTTCCCGCTGTTCAGGTTGTTCGAGGAGGGCGTGATCCGGCGGCGCGTCTACGAAGACATGGACGCCCAGCGCGCCGCCCTCGAGCACCCGGAAGCGCCCCCGACGAGCGTGCGCGGAACCGCGCTTCAGGGCGCGTTCTTCCTGGGCTCGGCCGAATTCTATCGGCGCCTGCGCGCGCTGCCGGAGGAGCAGCGCGACCTCATCGACATGACCTGCGTGGCGGAGGTCAATCGCGTCTACACCCACTACAAGCTGGAGCACCTGCAGCGCCGCCACGCGCGCTTCCTCAACGTGACGCTCAAGGCCACCCTGCTCGGCGCAGCGATCTCCGACCAGCTCGAGGATGGTCAGGTGCTGTCGGGCGTGGGCGGGCAGAGCGACTTCGTCGCGATGGCGCACCAGCTGCCGGGCGGGCGCTCGGCGCTCTTGCTGCGGGCGACGGTTACGCGCGCGGGGGAGCTCGAGTCCAACATCGTTTGGCAGTACGTCCATACGACCATCCCGCGCCACATGCGCGACCTGTTCGTCACCGAATACGGGGTCGCCGATCTGCGCGGGAAGACCGACGCCGAGTGCATCGAGGCGATGCTGGCGATCGCAGACAGCCGCTTTCAGGACTCGCTGCTCGCCCAAGCAAAGCGGGCCGGCAAACTGCCGTTCGACGCGCGCATCCCGGAGGCGCGACGCGGGAATCTGCCGGCGCGCATCGCGCACGCGCTGACGCCCGCGCGCAGTTCCGGCGCCCTCCCCGATCTGCCGTTCGGGAGCGATCTGACGGAGCGCGAGTGGGCGCTCGCCGGGCGCCTCAAACGCCTGCAGGCGGCGAGCGAGCACACGGCCGGCCGGCTCCGCCTGGCGCGCGCCCTGAGCCAACCCGCTCCCGCCGACGATCCCCCGGTGCGCGCGGCGCTCGAACACCTCGCGCTCGCGGCCCCAACGAGTGCGAAGGAGCGCCTGCTCGCGCGACTCGTGCGCGCTGCCTACCGCCTTTGAAAGGACCGCGTTCACGAGGTCCCAAGCCGCTGGATAGCGGTGTCTCCCGGCACAGCGGGAGGTTTCCCCTCCCAATGAGGGAATTCGCGGGGACTTACGGTGTATCCGAATGTAGCCTGTGCGAGCGCGCCTCGGGAGCGCGCGTGGACGGGCGCAGGATCGGCCGTTACCCTGCAGCGCAGTGCAGGGTCATTCGGTGACGGTCGATCGCGCCGACCTCGAGCTCGCGCGAGTGGTGCGCGAGGCGAGCGACGGGTTGTCATGGAACAAGGCGCGCGAGCTCTGCCGCAGCGGCCGCGTCCGCGTCGACGGGCACGTCGTGCGCGATCCCAGCGCGCGCTTGAGCGAGGGGGCCGTCGTGCGCTTCGACCCGAGCGCGCCGCGTCTGCACCGAGGTGCGCTCGCGCCCGAAGCCATCGTGTACGTCGACGCGGACGTCGTGGTCGTCGACAAGCCAGCCGGCGTCTTGAGCGTACCTTTCGAGCGCGGCGACAAGGACACGCTGATCGACCTTACGCGTAGCGCGCTGCGCCGGCGCCAGCGCGGGTTCGACCCCGAGCTCGGGATCGTGCACCGCATCGACGTCGACACGACGGGCCTGCTCGTGTTCACGCGCAACCTGGCGGCCAAGCGCCAGCTCGCCGCGCAATTTCGCGCGCACAGCGTGCACCGGCGCTATCTCGCGCTCGCCCACGGCCACGTGATCGGGCGCACCTTCGACAGCTTGATCTTGCGCGATCGCGGCGACGGTCTGCGCGGCTCGTTCGGCCATCATCGCGCGCCGCGCGGGCACCCGCCGGAAGACGCGCAGCGGGCCGTCACGCACGTGCGGCTGATCGAGCGGCTGCGCGATCGCGCCGGGACGCCCGTGAGCCTGCTCGAGTGCGCGCTCGAGACCGGACGCCAACACCAGATCCGCATCCACCTGAGCGAAGCCGGACATCCCTTGCTCGGCGAGCGCGTGTACATCCGCGACTACGCCGGCCCGCGCAGCGAGGCGCCGCGGCCGATGCTGCACGCGCGCGAGCTCGGGTTCGAGCACCCGCGCAGCGGGCGCCGCCTCACCTTCGAGCGCGAGCCGCCCGCAGACTTCTCGCAGCTGCTCGCACGGCTGCGACGCGCGCCCGGCGCGAGGTCCGGCTGACATGGCGACCGCGCGCGAGCACGCGCCGAGCGCGCACCCGCCTTCCGCGCGGAACCTGGCGTGGCTCGTGCGTTTGCGCTGGTTCGCGGTGGCGAGCCAGGCGCTCACGATCCTGATTAGCGAGCGGCTCCTGCACATGCCGCTGTCGAGTGCGCGCCTCTACGCGATCGTGGGCGTCACAGCCGCCTCGAACGTGCTGTGCATGTTGTGGCTGCGGCGCGCGTCGAGCGTGCGAGAGGGCTCGCTGGCCGCCTTGATGGCGCTCGATTTCATGCTTTTGACGGCGCTCTTGCACGAGGCGGGCGGTCCCAGCAATCCGTTCACGGTGCTCTACCTGGTGCACATCGCGTTGGCCGCGGTCACGCTCAAGCCGTCCTATACCTGGTCGCTCGCGGCGCTCTCGTCTGCCTGCTTCGGCGCGCTCTTCGCGCTGCCCGATAAGAGCGTCAGCCCCAGCGAGCTCCACGCGCACCATGGGGGCGCGCCGTACCACGCCATGAGCGTGCACCTGCAGGGCATGTGGGTGGCGTTCGCGGTGGCGGCCTTCGTGATCGCCTACTTCGTCACGCGCGTCACGCGCGACCTCGAGTTGCAGCGCCAAGAAGCCGCGCAGGCGGAGGCGCGCGCGTTGCGCAGCGAACGCCTCGCCTCGCTCGCAACCTTGGCGGCGGGCGCGGCGCACGAGCTCGCGACGCCGCTCGCCCCCAACGCCGGGGTCGCCAAGGAGCTCGAGCGCGAGCTCGGCGCCGCGGCGAAAACCGCGCTCG
>CAZYWR010001293.1:0-2811 GCA_964651185.1 uncultured Polyangiales bacterium | reverse complement strand
GGGTGGGACCCCCCCCCACCCCAAAGCGGTCTTGCCGCCGGAAGCCCTGCCAGTCCGGCGCGCTCGACTCGAAAACGGACACCGAGGAAGTGTCACGGGGTGAGGCGCAGGACTTTCTTGACCTTGGCGATGAGCTCGTCTGGCTTGAAGGGCTTGGTAAGGTAGTGACGTGCGCCCGAGTTGATGCCCGCGATCACGTCGCGCGGGGCGGTCTTCGCAGTCAGGATGACGACCGGCACGGCCTTGAGCTGGTCGCGCTGCTTCATCTCTTTGACCAAGGTGATGCCGTCTTTGCGCGGCATCATCCAATCGGTGATCAGCAAGTCCGGCGGGCCCTCTGCTTCGAGCAGCTTGAGCGCGTGCTCGCCGTCGGACGCGGTCACCACTTCCGCGATCGCGGTGAGCATGCGCTGCATCATGCGCAGCAGGTCCTGGTCGTCCTCGACGATGACAATACGTGGACGTGTCCCAGAGCTCGGCGTCGGCCCCCCCATCCCGTCCGCATAGCACCCGGACAATTGCGCGCAATTGCCGGTGCCGCTCGCGGGCTCTTCGGGGGCGAGCAGGGTTCTGCCCGAGGGCGTCCGGAAGGCGTCACAATGGCGGCCACATGAACGCCAAGTTCTGGCTCGCCGCGTTTGCGATTTGGCTTGGTTGCATCACGTCCGAAGCATCTCCTGCCGCGCACGCGCCGCCTGGCGCGCCCGTCCCGCCCCCAGGCCGCCCGCCTGCCGCGGGCCAGGGCGTCGCCGCGAACCTCGAGCAGCTCCGTGTCGCCACGTGGAACCTCGAATGGCTCCATCACCAAAATGGCAAGGGCCCGGTGCCGCGTGGGCCGAGCGATTACGCGCGCCTGCGCCGCTACGCCGAGCGCCTCGATGCAGACGTCATCGCGCTGCAGGAGGTGGATGGGGTCGAAGCTGCCGCGCGCGTCTTCCCGGCTGATCAGTACAATCTGTATGTGGCGGCGCAGAGCGAAGCGCAGCGCACGGGCTTCGCGGTTCGCAAGCCGCTGCGCGTCGTGGTCCATCCCGATTACGAGGCGCTCGCGGTCGGGCAGCTGCGCGCTGGCACGGATATCAGCGTCGAACTCGGGGGGCGCACCCTGCGCATGCTGAGCGTGCACCTGAAGTCCGGCTGCTTCGAGGGGGCGCTCGCAGCCAGTTCGAAGGACTGCCACAAGCTTTGGGCGCAGCTGCCGGCGCTCGAGGCTTGGATCGACGCGCGCAGTCGCGAGGGAGCGGCGGCGTTGGTGCTCGGCGATTTCAACCGGCGCTTGTTCGGGCCAGCCGAGGATCCGCTGTGGCGCGAGCTCGACGATGGCGATCCGCCGGACTCGGACTTGTGGTCGCCGACCGAGGGGCAAACGTCGCGCTGCTGGGGAGCGAAACACCCGGTGTTCATCGATCACATCGTCTTCAATCGGTCAGCCGCGCGACGCTTCGTGTCCGGCAGCTTCGTGCAGTTGCTGTACGACGCGGAGGATGCGGCGTACCGGCGACGGCTCTCCGATCATTGTCCGCTCGTGGTCACGCTGCGCGGAGACCAGACCGCGGCGCCAGCGAGTTCGGTCCACGCGCGCGACGCGGGTACGCAGCCTGCGCGCGCGCACGGCTTGATCAAAGGCAACGTGAGCGGCTCGCGGCGGCTGTTCCACGAACCGGGCTGTCCCGACTACGCGCGCACCGCGATCGACGAGAGCAAGGGCGAGCGTTGGTTCTCGAGCGCGGCAGAAGCCGAGGCTGCAGGCTGGACCAAAGCGGCGAACTGCCCATGAGCGAGCCTGCGCGTAAAGTAAGGTTCTTCGCAATCTGTTGCTTGTAAGACGGATCGCGAAATGACGAGTAAGGTCGCTCGCAGGCACTTACAGAATCCGACAAGTCTGTGCGCATGGCTCCTTTCTCTGTCTGCCAGCTGCGTTGACGCCTCTCGTGTTTTCCGGTGTAGTCGATAAATGATGATGTCGCCGCGCGTTGCATGGCTGGTTTTCGGCGCACTCACGTTGGGACTCGTAAGTTGCGCGAGGGGTCCGGCCGAGTCTTACCTCGAGCAGGGACAGGGGAATGTCACCGACAACGACGACAGCGCCGAGGACGGCAGCAACGACGACCGCGCCGAGGACGACAGCGCGGATGACGACGACGACGGCGCGGGAGATGACGCGGAAGCCGATCTTCCGGACGAGCAATCCGACGACGACACGATTTCGGGCCAAGACGCAGGAACGCGCCAAGACGCGGGGGCCGATCGCGACGGCGCGAGCCAGCTCGTGGTCCCGCCCGGGAAGGACGCGGCGGTCGATGCCGGGAGCGACGCGGCAGCGCTCGTGGACGCAGCGGCCGACGCCGCGCAGGACGCGAGCACGGCGGTGGTCGACGCGGGCCCACCATGCACGCCGGGCATCTACGCAGGCCAATTCCAGGGCTCGCTCAGCGGCCCGCTCACGTTCGGGCGCGCCGACGTCACCGGCGCCGTGACCCTGCAAGTGACGTCAGCCAGCGCTGGCCGAACGCTGCAAATCCAGAGCGGCGCCCTCGATGGAGTCGACGACAAGGGCAACGCCTTCGTGGCCAAGATCACCGGCACGATCGACTGCGGCACGCGTCAGCTCGTCAACGGGACGATCACGAACGGCGACTACAAGCAGCTCTTGCTGCACACCGCGTTCATCGGGGTCGCCAGCGCGAGCTACAGCAGCAACCCCGCGCTGATGGGGCAGATGCAGTTCCAGAATCTGTTCGGCCAGAGCGGCGGGAGCGCCAGTTGGAGCGCGTACCTGCAGTGATCCGCGCACCTCGCGCGTTCAGCGGG
>CAZYWR010001292.1:0-1994 GCA_964651185.1 uncultured Polyangiales bacterium | reverse complement strand
GTGCCGGCGGTGCCCGTCGTGCCGGCGGCGCCGCTGCCGGTGCCTGCCGCGCCGGTCGTACCGGCCGAGCCCGTTGTTCCTGCCGCGCCCGTGCTGTCGCTCGGGGAGCTGCTGCCGCAAGCGCCGAGCCAGGTGGCCAGCGCGAACGAGCCGATCATTCCGACTGCCTTTTGAACAGATGTCCTCGTCCGCATAGAAGCCTCCTTGGGGCCTAGGAAAGGCGGAGAATTAACCGGTAATTGATATGTCAAACCGGGGGCGCTGTCTATGGGCGCCCGTTCGTGGCATTGGGGGAGGGTGCCGCGCTTTCCCAAGGTCCCTTCAGACGCGACGCGGCTTGGCGCGCGGGCCCTGAACCGGGCGTTGCTCGCGCGCCAAGGTTTGCTCGCGCGGCTGCCCCGGCGCGCTCCGGCGACGCTGGAGCGGCTGATCGGTCTGCAGGCCCAGAACACCGCGTCCCCGTACGTCGCCCTGTGGTCGCGCCTCGACGGATTTCGCGTCGAGGATCTGTCCCGGCTGCTGCGCACGCGGCGCGCCGTGCGGCTCGCGCTGTTCCGCTCGACGGTTCACCTCGTGACCGCGCGCGATGCGCTCGCGCTGCGGCCCGCCGTCCAGCCGGCGATCGAGCGCGCCCTCATGGCCAGCCAGTATGGGCGCCGGCTGCGCGGCGTCGATCTGCCCGCGCTGGCCGACGCCGGGCGCGCGTTGCTGGACCGCGAGCCGCTGACGGCCAGCCAGCTCGGCGAGCGGCTGGCGCCACGCTTTCCAGGCGTCGACAGCGAGGCGATCGGCTACGCGTTGCGCGGGCACCTCGCGCTGGTCCAGCTTCCGCCGCGCGGTGTGTGGGGCGAGGGGGGGCCGCCGCGCTGCGCGACGCTCGAGTCGTGGCTCGCTCGCGCGATCGGCGAAGGCGCTTCGCAGCAGGCGTTGCTCTTGCGCTATCTGGCCGCGTTCGGTCCGGCCACGGCCGCCGACTTCCAGGCTTGGTCGGGCGCGCGGGGTGGGCGGGCGCTCGTCGAGGGCCTGCGCTCGCGGCTGCGGGTCTTCGTCGACGAGCGCGGGCTCGAGCTCTACGACGTGCCACGCGCGCCGCTGCCCGATCCCGACACGCCCGCGCCCGTGCGGTTCTTGCCCGAGTACGACAACGCGTTCATCGCGCACGCCGACCGCGCGCGCATCGTCGCCCCGGCCGACCTCGCGCGCATGCGAGCAGGCAACGGCTTTCTGAGCCCGTTCCTCGTCGACGGCTTCGTCGCCGGCACGTGGAAGATCGACGTCGAGCCGACGCGCGCGACGCTGACGCTGCGGCCGATGGGCAAGCTATCCGCCGGCGCGCGCGTCGAGCTGGAAGACGAAGGCGCGCGCCTCCTCGCTCTGTTCGCGCCCGAGGCGAGCCGCGCCGACGTGCGCTTCGCGCGCTGATGCGGCCTTGGTGACCGGGCTCGACGGATCTCGACAGGCGGGGCGCTCCTGCTAACCTCGCCGCCGACGTAGTAGATGGTGGCTTCACGAAGGAGGATGCGATGGCCGACAAACTGATTCTCATCACGGGCGCGACCGGCAAGCAGGGCGGCTCGACGCTGCGATATCTCGCGAAGCGCGGCGGCTTCAAGCTGCGCGCGATGACCCGCAAGCCGGACGGCGACGCCGCGAAGGCGATCGCGGCGCTGGGCGCCGAGATCGTCACGGGCGATCTCGAAGACGCCGCTTCGCTCGAGCGCGCGCTCACGGGCGCCTGGGGCGTCTATGCCGTGCAGAACACCTGGGAGGCCGGCGTCGAGAAGGAGGAGGAGCAGGGCAAGCGCATTGCCAAGGTCGCGCGCGAAAAGGGCGTGCAGCGCTACGTCTACGCCTCGGTCGGCTCGGCGCACAAGAAGACGGGCATCCCGCACTTCGACAACAAGTTCCGCGTCGAGGAGACGGTGAAGGCGCTCGGGTTCCCGTCGTACGCGATCATTCGGCCCGTGTTCTTCATGGAGAACCTCCTGTCGCCG
>CAZYWR010001291.1:0-1678 GCA_964651185.1 uncultured Polyangiales bacterium | reverse complement strand
CATGTTCTGCAGCGCGAGCTGCTGCTCGAGCGGCTCGGGTCCGAACAGGTGAGCGTGGAGCACGTTCGACAGCTCGGTCAGCGGAAACTGCAGGCACACGCCGCTCGCCAGGCAGAGCGCGAGCGTCGTGCGCCGGACCGGGCGCAGCGCGAGCGCCTCGCGTACGGGCGATTCGGGGTCGAAGAGCTTGAGCCCGACCGCCAACGCCGTGCCCATCGCCAAGAGCTGGCTCAAGGTCAAAAGCGGCAAATCGCGCTGGACGTGGCCGGTCGCCGCCGCGAAGGTCGTGTCGTGAAGAAACGCGTAGAGCGCGGCGAACAGGGCGGTGAGTCCGTACATCATGGCGCCCGTGAGCACGAGCAGGGCCAGCGCGCCGAACGCGGGCACGCTGCGATCGTCGGGTCGGGTCACCTCGCAAGTATGCTTCGGCCTTGGGGAAAGGCTAAGGTCGAAGGATGAGCGGTCGGCGCGCGCGCACGAACTCGAGATGGGCCTTGGTCGCGACCTGTACCTGGCTCGCGCTTTTTGCGGGCGGCTGCGCGTGGCGTGGCAAACCGGCGCGCTCCGCCGTGTCGGTGGAGCTGCCCGCGGAGCTCGACCAGCAGAGCTTTCCGAAGGTGGAGCGCGCGTATCGCCGGCTCGATCCCCACGATCCACAGCGGCCCGCGATCCGCGAGCGGCTGGTGCGTTACCTGCTGCACGAGGCCGAGGGCGCCCATCGCGCGGACGAGTACGACGCGGCCGTCGAGCAGCTCGCCGAAATCGCTTCGCTCTATCAGCCGGAGGAGCTGGCCACGGGCCTGTTCCCCGAGCTGCTCCCGCTCGCCCAATACCTGCGCACGGAAGGCGAGCGGCGCGGCGATGAGGCGCGCGTGTTGTCGGCGCTCTGGATCCAGGCTCATTTGGCCCAGAACAAACAAGAGCCCGAGCATCAGTATCAGCTCTTGCGGCGCTGGAGCGACGAGGTCCGGCGCGATCTCGGTGGCGTGGGCGAGCACTTGAAAGGCCTCATCGACGTGATGGCCGAGCACGCGCGCCTCACGCCGGCGCCGGAAGTGCTCGATGCCCTGGCCGATCTCTACCTCGAACGCCGCAACCAGTTGCTCGCGGCGATCGGCCCCGAGGGCGAGTCAGCGCCGGACGTCTCCTCGATTTCGCGCGAGGAGTTCCGGGATGTGTCGGTGGCGTTGGCGCGCGCGCCGCTCGATATCGCGGGCGTGTACTTGCTGCACGAGAACTTCGACAAGGCGCTCGAACACCTGAACAAGCTGCAAGGCGTGACCGGGCTCGAGCCGCGTATCCGCACGATCGTGGAGATCGTGGCGGGCCACAAGAGCGAAGCGCCCTCGGCGCTGCTCGCGCTGTCGCGCGTGTACAACGAGATGCGCGGCTTTCCCGTGGCGCGTTCGCTCTGTCTCTACGGCGTACGCACCTTCCCGAACGACGCGCGCTTTCCGCAGTGCTTGGGGCGGCTGGCTGCGCTCGAGGACGACTACGTCGAGGCCGCGTACGAGTATTCGGAGGCCGTGCGGCTCGCGCCGGACGAGCGCGAGCTCTACGACGAGGCGCTCGAGGTGCTGGCCAACCTGATGCGCGGCGAGATGTTCGACAGCGACCCGTCGGAGACGCGCGCGCTGGCCGAGCGCGCGCGCTCGATCTTGAACGAGCGCATGAAGCG
>CAZYWR010001290.1:0-1946 GCA_964651185.1 uncultured Polyangiales bacterium | reverse complement strand
GAAGAGGCGCGGCGCGGCGTCGAGATCGTGGCCGGCGCGCTCGAGCATGCGCGAAGGACGACGCGTGAACGGATACGCTAAAAAAATGAGCGTCCACGAACCGGAAGCTGCCAGCTAGCGCTCGAGCGCGTGCCAGCCGGGCTGTTTGCGGCCGTGCCGGTTGAGGCGCGGCGGTCGGCGCAGCGAGCCGATGCCGACCGCGGCGCATTGCAGCGCGGTCCAGCGCGCCAGCGACAGCGACGGAGACAGGCGATCGGCGATACGCGCCTCGGTCGTGCGCAGGCAGTGCTCGCGCGCGCGCTCGAACACTTCGTAGTAGCCCGCGACGACGCCGTCCGGATGCGTGCGCGCACGCGTGCGCTCGCGAGCCTGCTCCGCCAAGCTGCGCCGCTCGCCCGCGTCGCGCAATAGCCGCAGCGTAGTGGCCGCGAGGCGATGATCCGCCGCTTCCGGGTCCGGTCCGGGCGCAATGAGCGCGCCAGTGCGGCCATGCTCGATTTGATCGGACACGCCCATCTCGTCTGCAAAGGCGACCACCGGCAGTCCGCACCATAGTGCCTCGCTCACGACCTGACCGTAGGTTTCGGACTGCGAAGCGTAGAGGAACAGGTCTGCATGACGGTAGAAGCGCGCGACCTCCGTGACCGGAAACTCGCCTGGGAAGAAGACGCGATCGGCCACGCCGAGCCGCCGGGCCAAGGCCGCGAGCGGCTCGTGCTCCGGTCCGTCGCCGACCAGCGTCAACGTCGCGCGCGGCGCTCGCGGCGCGATGCCCGCGGCGAAGGTCGAAAGCACGCGATCGACGCTCTTTTCGCGCGTGTGGCGGCATACGACCAGCAACCTCTGGCCGCGCGTGGCTCGTGGATCGAACGGATCGGCGCCCGCGCTGCCGCCGAACACTTTGGGGTCCACGCTGCGCGGCACGACGTGGATCGGCGCGTGCACGCCGCGCTCGCGCCAATACCGGGCCAGCCCGCGACACAACACCACCAGGCCGTCGCTGCGATTGTAGAGCTGCACGGCGTGGCGCTCGAACGAAGGTACGACGTGCGCGTCGAATAGCTCGGTCACGAGCCGCCGATCCGCGAGCAGCTCCGGGAGCACCGAGTTGTAGACCGTCCGCAGATGCAACGTGTTGACGGCGACGAAAGGGACGTGCTGGGTCGCGCGCAGCCAGACTCCGAGCTCCGCGAGCTCGGAGCCCGTCTGCCCGAGCACGAGGTCGAAGCGCTGTGCGGCCACGCGCGCGAGCTCGCGCGTGCTCGGGAAGGGAAGGCGCAGGCCCGGATGGCTGCGTACGGGCAGCGACCTCAGGCACACGTAGCGCTCCGGCAGCTCCGCGACCTGAGCATCCGGATCGCCGGGTCCAACCACCGTCACGTCATGGTCGCGCGCGCGAAATTCACGGTAAAGAAACTGCGTGGCGAAGGAGGAGCCGTTCGCATACGGAATGCGCACGTAATCGTTCAGCAGGCCGATGTGGCGCAGCCAGCCGGCGCGCGCTGCGGGCGCGCGCGCGGCCTGGGAGCGTACAGCGTTTGCGGTCGCGAGCTCCGACATCATGGGCGCGCGTCGATGCAGCGTCAGTGCCAAGCCTGGGAATGCGAGGTGGATCGCGATCTGACACTCGTGCCGACGCCAGTTGTGACTCCCAGGCGCGCGCTGGTTTCACAGCGTGGACTTTCGTCCACAGCGCCCGGTGAGAGCGCGGCGAGCGCGTGCGGCGCAGGCATCGAAGCGCCGCAAGGAAGTGTCAAAATCGCGGATTTTTCGCGACATGCTCGCGTGCGCGCAGGCCACTTCGCGAACGGTCTGAATCGTGCTTTGCGCTGACGAACGCGAGGAGACGACCGCGGCCGGCGAAGATGCATGGAGAGACCTGACGCATGAAGATCGTCGATTTGTGTGAGTTCTACTCGACGCGCGGGGGCGGCGTGCGTTCGTAC
>CAZYWR010001289.1:0-3286 GCA_964651185.1 uncultured Polyangiales bacterium | reverse complement strand
AGGCGATGAAGAGGCAGCCCTCGAACATCCCATCGCACATGCTCGCCATGCGGGCGCAGATCGCAGAGGCGCTCGGCGTGCACGAAAGCAAGCTGCCCTTCGCCGGCGAGCTGCTCGAGGTGAAGAAGGACGCCGCCGAATGGCAGGGCGCGATCGAGCGCGTCCTGCACAACTTTGCGCTCTCGCTGTTGGTCGAGGATGAGGATTACGCCGCGGTGTCGGCGCACGTGAACGAACGTCAGCTCGGCGGGAAGCTCGTCTACCTGCGCATGCTCCCCCACCCAGAGGCGCGCCGGCCGCTCGGGCTTGCTTCGCTCGTTCACAAGCTCGCGATCGCCGACGGGCCACATCGCTCGTGGCTGTTCGCGGAGCTGTGCGAACGCTTCGACTACGAGTGCGCGGAGTCGATGCTCGCGCTTCGCAGAGCCACGAAGGCGGTGACCCGGAGCGGGCAGGTCAAGAGCAACCGCACGCGGCACGAGAAAGACGATCGCCATGACGTGAGCGATCGCCGGCGCTGGGCGCTCGGGTTCGACAACGCCGACAAGCGTCAGCTCTACGAACAGCGCGCCGCGGAGCTCGGGGCCATGATCGCGACGCTGAACGAGCAGCGGGCCCAGGCGGATCGCGAGGGCGATGCGCAGCGCGAGGCGCTCCTGCGCTATCAGACGATCGCGAACTTGAGGTGGATCGAGGTCGATCTCACGGCGCTCGACGCGCAGATCGCGCGGCTCGAGGGAGCCATCGAGGCAGAGCGCTCGTCGCGCCCTGAGCTCGCCGCGCTGGACGCAGAGATCCGCGCGCAGAAGGACGTGCACGACGCGCTGAAACGCGCGCTCGACGACGAAGAGCTCCGGCGGCGCGAGCTCCAGAGAGAGCGCGCGAAGTGGAGCAAGGCGCTCGCGCAGCTACGCGAGGAGCAGACCGATGTGGCGCTCACGCCGGCTCAGCTCGAAGGGCTGGCGACGCGCTTTGACGCGACCGGCAAGGCGCTCGCGCTCGAGACGCTCGACGCCGCCACGCGCGAGGTCGAACGTGCGCTCGCCGAAGCGATCAAAAACCTTACGCTGAAGATGAACGAGCTACGCCACGCGGTGGAGCGCCAGCTCGCAGAGTTCAACCGTCGCTGGCCGGCGGACAGCGGCGGCCTCGACGCCCAGATCGAGAGCGCGTCCGACTACTTCGTGAAGCTCGCGCGCCTCGAAACCGACGGTCTACCGCGCTTCGAAGAGCGGTTTCTGCGCCTCTTGCGCGAGCAGAGCGATCAGAACCTGACGCTGCTCGCGACGCGCCTGGATCTCGAGCGAGCGGCGATCCGTGACCGCCTCGAGCTGGTGAACGAGAGCCTCGCTACCGCGCCGTTCGGCCCGGGCACGCACCTGGTGATCGCGCCCATCGAGCGATCGATCGAAGAAGTGCGCTCGTTCAAGCAGGCGCTGCGCGAAGCCCTCTCCCGGAGCTACGACGACGAGCCCGCGGTCGCGGAGAGCCGCTTCCTCGTGCTGCGCGCCTTGGTCGAGCGCTTGCGCAGTCAGGAGACCGCGGATCGCAATTGGCGGAGGCTCGTGCTCGACGTCCGGGAGCACGTCGAGTTCGTCGCCCGCGAACTGGATGGGGCCGGCAATGAAGTGGAGATCTACCGTAGCGGAGCCGGCAAGTCGGGCGGACAGCGCCAAAAACTCGCGGCGACCTGCCTCGCCGCCGCGCTGCGCTACCAGCTCGGCGGACCCGACCGCAGCCTGCCCTCGTTCGCGACGGTGGTGCTCGACGAAGCCTTCGACAAGGCGGACGCCGAGTTTACGTCACTGGCCATGAACATCTTTCAAACCTTCGGGTTTCAAATGATCGTGGCCACGCCCTTGAAGTCGGTCATGACGCTCGAGCCGTTCATCGGCGGCGCGTGCTTCGTGCACATCAAAGACCGCACGCGCTCGTCGACGCTGGTGATCGACTACGATGAACAGGAGAAGCGGCTGCGCCTGCCGCGCGCGAATTGATGGCGGCGAAGCTGCTCTTCCCCGATGATGTACGGCAGCAGGTGCTGCGGCGCTACCGGCTGCAGCATCGAGCCTGGCTCATCGGAGACGCCACATGGCCGTTCTCGATACCGCTGGGCGCACCGACCGAGCGCGACGTGAGCGGCGACAGCGCGCACGCGCGCGCGTGGATCGACGCGTGGCGTGGTTTCCAGCCGCCGAGCCAGGTGACGTGGACCGCCGTCCAATGGCGGCGGCTCGGGCAGCAGCAGCTACCGAGCCGCCTCGAGCTCCCTTCGCCCGCGGCAGCCGCACGATTGGTGGGCGAGCATGCGCGCTTCGAACGCGCGCTCGAGCGCTACGAAGAGCTCGTAAGACGCTGGCCGCAGCTCGCGAGGAGCCGGACGATCGCTCGCTACTTCGACACGCTGGCGGATGCACCGGAGTCCGACCACACGCGGCTGATCGCGCTCCTCGCGTGGCTGCTCGCGAATCCGCGGTCGGGTTATGCCGTCCGGGAGCTGCCGGTCCCCGGAATCGATACGAAGTGGACCGAGAAGCGCCAGACGCTGGTCATGGAGCTCTTCCAGGTGCTTCGCGGTGACGGATGCGAGGGGGACTTCTTCGCGGTTTGCGGGCTCCGGCGGCCAGCGCAGCGGCTCAGGGCGGTGCTGCTGTGTCCGGAGCTGCGCGCGACGATCGGTGGGCTCCGCGACATTCAGGTGCCGATCGACGCGCTCGCCCGGCTCGCGATCGAGCCCCGCTGCGTGCTCGTGATCGAGAACCTGCAGACCGGCCTCGCGCTGCCCGACATCGCGGGCGCCATCGCCCTCGTCGGACTGGGAAATGCCGCCACCTCGATTGCGGCGCTCCGGTGGACGGCCGGCGCGCGCGTCCTCTACTGGGGCGACATCGACAGCCACGGGCTCGCCATCCTGAACCGCGTGCGCGGGGCGCTGGGCACGGTGCAGGCGATCCTCATGTGCGAGCACACGCTGCTCCGGTATCGCGATCTTTGGGTCGAAGAAGCCACGCAGTGCTCCGAGCGAGAACTACCCTACCTCCTTCCCGCAGAGCGCGATGTGTTCGAGGGTCTGATCCAAGATCGTTGGGGCTCCCGCGTTCGCCTCGAGCAGGAGCGCCTTCCCTGGGACGCGGCCATGCGAGCGCTGCGGGAAGCCGTCGACGGTCGTTAGCGGCGGCGTCGCGCGGCTGCGCCAGCGTCGCGGCCCCAATGTCCACGATCGATCCCGGCGGCGTCGAACGCGCCTCGGGAGCCCTTCGGATCTTGCGGGCAATTCGCGCCCCGC
>CAZYWR010001288.1:0-1839 GCA_964651185.1 uncultured Polyangiales bacterium | reverse complement strand
GCGCAGCGGAGAGGAGGCCTGACATGGTCGTACACTGGGGCCTGTGTCATTGGCTCGGCGAGGAGATCGAGCAGCTGCGCGCGGCGGTCTCGAGTTTCGGCCGGCGACAGATCGCGCCCATCGCGGACGAGATCGATCGCGACAACGAGTTCCCGCGCCAGCTCTGGCCGGAGCTCGGCAGGCTCGGCGTGCTCGGCATCACGGCTGGCGAGGCCGATGGCGGGGCCGGTCTCGGCTACCTCGCACATTGCGTGGTGATGGAAGAGATCTCGCGCTTCAGCGCCAGCATCGGGCTCTCGTACGGCGCGCACTCGAACTTGTGCGTGAACCAGATCGCGCGCAACGGCACGCCCGCACAGCGCGCGCGCTTTCTGCCTAAGCTGATCAGCGGCGAGCACGTCGGGGCGCTCGCCATGAGCGAAGCCGGCGCCGGCAGCGATGTGGTGTCGATGACCACGCGGGCCGAGCGGCGCGGGGATCATTACCTGCTCCACGGCAGCAAGATGTGGATCACGAACGGCCCCGACGCGGACGTGATCGTGGTCTACGCGAAGACCGATCCGGTCGCGGGCGTGCGCGGGATGACCGCGCTGATCGTCGAGCGTACGATGCCCGGCTTTCGCGCCTCGCCCAAGCTCGACAAGCTCGGCATGCGCGGCTCGAGCACTTCGGAGCTGACCTTCGAGGGAGTCGAGGTGCCGATCGAAAACGTGCTCGGCGAGGACGGCCGCGGCGTGCGCGTGTTGATGAGCGGACTCGACTATGAGCGTGTGGTGCTGTCCGCTGGGCCGCTCGGGATCATGCAGGCCTGCCTCGACTTGGTGCTTCCCTACGTGCACGAGCGTAAGCAGTTCCAGACGCCGATCGGCGAGTTTCAGCTGATGCAAGGCAAGCTCGCCGACATGTATACGGACCTGAGCGCGAGCAGGGCATACGTGTACGCGGTCGCGCGTGCCTGCGATCGGGGGGAAGCTTCGCGCAAGGACGCGGCGGGCTGTATTCTGTTCGCCGCGGAGCGCGCGACCCGCTGCGCGCTCGAGGCGATCCAGGCGCTCGGCGGCAACGGCTACATCAACGACTACCCGGGCGGGCGACTCTTGCGCGACGCCAAGCTGTACGAGATCGGCGCGGGTACGAGCGAGATCCGACGCATGCTGATCGGGCGCGAGCTGTTCGAAGAGACAGCCTGAGCGAGCGCGAACCTCCAGATTCGTGCGCGGGCGGCTTGGTTCCGGTGGCCCTCGCGCGCTAGGGCGCACTTGCACAGCCGGGGGTTTTGCGGTTGGCTTCGATCGTGAACGCGTCCATTCGCCTCCTGCGTACCTCGGATTTGCGCGCTGCCGGCCAGCACATCCAGCGACACGCAGCCGAGTCGGGGCGCGACGGCGATATTCTGTTCGCTCCCTTTTCGGAGTTTGATCGCGAGGCCTATGAGGCGAGCCGGTATGAGAGCTGGCGGCGCCCCACCGACGCGCCCGGCTGGGAGCGCTGTTGGGCCGCGCTGATGCAGGATCGCGTGGTCGGCCATCTCGATCTCACCGGCGGCCATCTCTACTCGTCGCTTCACCGGGCGCGGCTCGGCATCGGCGTGGAGCGCGCCTATCGCGGCGGCGGGATCGGCACAGCGCTCCTGCAGGCCGCCGTGCGCTGGGCCAAGGCGGAGCCCACGCTCGCTTGGATCGATCTCTCGGTGTTCGCGCACAACGAGCGCGCGCGTCGCTTGTACGAGCGGCTCGGTTTCCGCGAGAGCGGGCAGACCATCGATGCGTATCGCATGGGCGAGCGCTCGATCGACGATGTGCACATGACGCTGCGCTTGCCGTAAGCCGAGGCACGAGC
>CAZYWR010001287.1:0-5524 GCA_964651185.1 uncultured Polyangiales bacterium | reverse complement strand
CTCATCGCTCTTCGCCGTCTTCGGAATCCGCGCGGACGATCATCATGTCTCTCGTCGTACCGATGGGCCTCAGTGTAGCGCGCCGGTCGGGTCCGCTCGCGCGCGCGATGTGGCCCGCCGCGGGAACGTCGAGGCAGGTGCCGCTGACAAACGACGCCTCGCCCGAGAGCAGGCCCCACGATCGACGCACAAGAGCCATACCCACGCGCCGTCCATCATGCAAGACAAGCGTGGGAGCGCAAGCCCGTCGCTGCGCGGCTCCGCTTGTGCGCGACGCGCGCTGCGCGCATCCTGCCGGGGATGAGCGGACGCAGTCCGGCGAGCACACGCGTGATCGCGAGCTATCACGCGCACATTTACTTCCGCGACGCCGACGAGCGCGCGCGGGCGCTCGACCTACGCGCCTGGGTGGCGGAGCGCTTTCTCGTCCAGCTCGGCCGGGTGCACGATCGAGCGATCGGGCCGCACAGCGCGCCCATGTATCAGATCGCGTTCGCCCGCGAGCACTTCCCGGCGCTCGTGCCCTGGCTGATGCTGAATCGATCGGCCTTGAGCGTGCTCGTGCACCCGAACACGGGCCGGGCGCTCGACGATCACCTCGTCCACGCCCTGTGGCTTGGCAGCGCGCTGCCCGTGCGCGCGGAAGCGCTCTCGAACGAGCCGAGCGCGGATCCCATCTCTCCGATCGTCGTCAACACCGAGCCGCACGTAACTGACGGCTAGCGCTACACTCGGCCGAGGACCTCGCGCATGCGTATCGCCCTCTGCTCCGACGAACCCTACCCCGTGCACGCGACCGTTCGGCGTTGGCTCGAAGAGCGCGGCCACGAGGTGGTGCCGTTCGGAGCGGTCGCGTCCGGTACGGAGACGTCGTGGCCGCTCGCCGCGGAGCGCGCCGCGTTGGCGGTGACGCGCGGCGAGTGCGAGCAAGGCATCTTCTTCTGCTGGACGGGCACCGGCATCAGCATGGCCGCGAACAAAGTGGCCGGCATCCGCGCCGCGCTGTGCACCGATCCGGGCCAGGCGGCGGCTGCGCGCGTCTGGAACCACGCGAACGTGCTGTGCCTGTCGAACCGAACCTTGGCGGACGACTTGGCCAAAGAGCTGCTCGCCGCGTGGTTCGACACCGATCCGGGCGAGCGCGGCGCGCGCGGGGTGGCAGAGCTCGCCGAGTTGGACGCGAGACATCGCCGCTGACGCGCGGCCGCTGGGATACACCGCCATAACGCGCTCTGCCGCCACGTTCACCTGGATGCTGCCAAGCGCTCGGACCATGCGCATACTGGCGCGCATGACGATGGGCGACGAGCTGCGTGGTGCGATCCTGTTTCGGCTGCTGCTCGCGCTCGGCCTCGGCGCGGCGATCGGGCTCGAGCGCAGCTACCGCGGCCGCCCCGCCGGCTTTCGTACGCACGCGCTCGTGTGCCTCGCCTCCGCCGCGCTGATGCTCGTGACGGTCTACGAGTCGTATTGGTTTCAGCCCGAGACGGGAGGGCCCATCCGCGCGTCGCTCGATCCGACTCGCATCGCCCAGGGCATCATGACCGGCATCGGCTTCCTCGGCGCCGGCGTGATCATGAAAGACGGGCTCTCGGTGCGCGGCCTGACGACGGCGGCGTCGATCTGGATCACGGCGGGGATCGGCATCCTGGTGGGCATCGGCTTCTACGCTCCGGCCCTGCTCACGACGGCGCTCACGCTCGGGGCGCTCGGCGTCTTTCGCTGGTTCGAGCGGCGCATGCGCACCGAGTCGTACGCTCAATTCGTGGTGCGCTTCGAAGCGGACCGCGCGCTGGCGGAGCCGGAGCTAGCCACGCTCGCGGAGCAGCACGGCTTCTCGATCGCCAACGTCACCCATCGCTTTCGCCGCCGCGACGCGACCATGGAGTACCGGATGACCATGCGCACGCGCGACCCGCACGCCGTGCTGCGCATGTCCGACACGCTGCGGCAGCGCAGCGACGTGGCCGAGTTCCGCATCTCGCCGACCGGCGACTGAAGGCGCGAACGCCGAACGCCGCGCATCAGCGCAGGGGGGCACGGCTGTGTCGGCGGGCGGGGCCGCGAATGCCGCGCATCAGCGCAGGGTGGGCACGGCCGTGTCGGCCGCGGGGCCGAACGCGTTGCGCACGCGATCGCGCTCGCGGTCGATCTGCTCGGCCGTCGCGCCGAGCCCGAGCAGCACGCGCTCTGCCATCGCGAGCGCGACCTCCACTTCGGCGGTCACGACCGCGTGCGCGCCCGCTTTCCGCAGCGCCTCGACCTCCCGTAAAAATGAGGAGCGGGCGAGCACGAGCAGGGCAGGATTGAGCTCCTTCGCCGCGCGGATCACGGCCTCCGGCGGCGTGCCGGACGCCGCGAAGATGAGATTGCGAGCTCGGGTGATCCCGGCGGCCTCTAGGATCTCGTCCTGCGCCGCGTCGCCGTAGACGGCGGCGATGCCCTCCGCATGCAGCTGCTGCACCGTCTCGTGATTGAGCTCGATCACCACCGGGGCGAGCTGATTTTCTCGCAACAAGCGGGTCAGCGTGCGACCCACGGGGCCGTAGCCGACCACGATCGTGCGATCTTCGTCGCGCGGCGCGGGCACGACGGATTCGCTCGCGTCGGCCGGGCGCCGCGGGAAGCGCGCGAGGATCGGCTCGATGCAACGAAACAGCAGCGGGTTGAGCGTGATCGACGCGACGCTCGCGATCACCAGCGCCTGCGTCGCCGGCTCCGGCAGCACCTCGAGCTGCCGCCCCAGCGCCGCCAAGATGAACGAGAACTCGCCGATCTGCGCGAGCGCGACGGCCACCACCAACGCCGTCCGCAGCGGCCGGCGCAACAGTAAGATCACCGCCATGGCGGCGAGCGGCTTGGCGATCAGCACGATCGCGAGCGTCGCCGTCGCCAGCTCGAGATTGCTCATGAGCCGCGCCGGATCGAACAACATGCCCATCGAGACGAAGAACAGCACCCCGAAGGCATCGCGCATGGGGAGCGCCTCCGCGGCGGCGCGCGCGCTGAAGTCCGATTGCGCGACCACCATGCCGGCCAGAAACGCGCCGAGCGCCATCGAGACGCCGAAGATCTTGGCGGCCCCGACCGCGATCCCGAGCCCCAGCACGAGCACCGCGAGCGTGAACAGCTCGCGCGAGCGGGTCCGTGCCACGTAAGCCAAGAGCTTCGGAACGAGCGTGCGTCCGACCACGAACGTGAACGCCACGAGCGTCGCGACCTTCCCCAGCGCGCCCGCGAGCGACAGCGCGATCGACGTGGGGTCCGGCGCGCGGTTCGGTCCGAAGAGCGCGGGCAGCAGCACCAGCACGAACACCGTGAACACGTCTTCGACCACGAGCCATCCGACCGCGATGTGGCCCTGCGCCGTGTGGAGCGATCCGTGGTCGGCCAGCATGCGCAGCAGCACGACCGTACTCGCCACCGAGATCGCCAACCCGAACACCAGCCCCGCGCTGATGCTCCACCCCGACATGCGCGCCAGGGCGAGCCCCAGGCCCGTCGCGACCGCGATTTGCAGGAGCGCCCCAGGCAGCGCGACGCCTTTGACCGCCAGAAGCTCGCGCACGTGGAAGTGCAGACCCACGCCGAACATCAGCAAGATGACGCCGATCTCGGCCAGCTGGTCGGCGATCCCCGTATGTGCGACGTAGCCGGGCGTGAAGGGTCCGACCAAGACGCCGGCGAGCAGGTAGCCGACGATCGGAGATAAGCGGATGGACTGTGTGAGCAGTCCGAACGCGAGCGCGGCGCTCAAGCCGCCTGTCAGCGTGAGGACGATGTCAATGTTGTGCGACATAAGGGGACGCACCTAAGCGTAGCGCGCGGAACGCCTCGCCCGCCGCATCGCGCCTCAGCTCGCGCCGTAGCGCTCGAGCTTACGGTACAGCGTCTTACGATCGAGCCCGAGCACGCGCGCCGCCATGCGCTTGTTGCCGGCGACCGCCTCCAACACGCGCAGGATGTAGCGTCGCTCGACCTCCTCGAGCGGGACGAGCTCGGTCGGATCGTCGCTCGCGACGATGACGTGCGAGCGCCGATAGTTGCGCACGCGCTGGGGCAGGTCTTCGGGCGCGATCTGCTCGTAGCGCGCGAGCGCCACCGCGTGCTCGATGCAGTTCATGAGCTCGCGCACGTTGCCCGGCCAGTGATAGTTGAGCAGCAGCTCCGCCGCCGCCGGCCCGAGCCCGGTGACTGCCCTGCCGATACGCTGCGCGAATTGGAGCAGGAAGTGTTGTGCCAGCAGCAGCACGTCGCCCCCGCGCGAGCGCAGCGCCGGTAGCTGCAGCGGCAACACGTGGATGCGAAAGAACAGGTCCTCGCGAAAGCGACCCTCTTCGATCGCGCGCTCGAGGTCGCGGTTGGTCGCGGAGATGATGCGGGCATCGAAGGGCAGCTCGTGATCTCCGCCCACCGGCCGGATCGCCCGCTCCTGCAGCGCGCGCAGCAGCTTGACCTGCGCGGGCAGCGGCAGCTCTCCGATCTCGTCGAGAAACAGCGTCCCGCCGTGCGCCTGCGCGAGCAGCCCAACGCGCGCCGCGCGCGCATCGGTGAAGGCGCCGCGCGCGTGGCCGAACAGCTCGCTTTCGACCAGCGCGTCGGGGATCGCCGCGCAGTTGACCGCGACGAAGGGCCGATCCGCGCGTCCGCTGAGGCGGTGGAGCGCGCGCGCGGCCACCTCCTTCCCCGTCCCGCTCTCGCCGGTGATGAGCACGGTCGTGTCGGTCGCGGCGATGCGCGCGATGAGCTCCCGCACCGCGCAGATCGCGGGGCTCTCGCCGATGATCTCGCCGACCGCCCCGTGGCTTGCGACCTCCGAGCGCAGTCGCTTCACCTCCTCGCGCAGCTTCTTGTGCTGGATCGCCCGCCGCAACACGAGCGCCAGCGCGTCGATCTCGACCGGCTTGGTGATGAAGTCGTAGGCGCCGGCGCGGATGGCCGCCACGGCGGTGTCCATGTTGCCGAACGCCGTGATCACGACGACGGGGATGTCCGGGCGCTCCTCGCCGACGCGTTTGCACAGCTCGATCCCGTTCATCCCGGGGATGTTCAGATCGGTGAGCACCACGTCGAACTCGCGCTGCTCGAGCTCCGCGAGCCCCTCGCGCGCGGAGCCCGTGCCGAACACTTCGAACTCGAGCTCACCGAGGCCCACCTCGAGCGAGCGCCGCAAGGCCGGGTCGTCCAGCAAGCGTTCAAGCGCCCCGGCCAGTTCCTGGGGTTGGCCCTGCTCTACCAGGAAACCGCTACAACCGTCCTGGACCGCGAAAGGCAACCCGCCGACCCGGCTGGCAACCACGGGTGTACCGCAAGCCTGGGCTTCCAGGGCCGCCAGGCCAAAACTCTCGTAACGGCTCGGCATCGTCACCACGTCGGCGGCGTTGTAAAAGAGCGGCATCTGTTCTTGCGACTGCGAGGGCACGAACAAAATTTGCTCGTCCAGGCCCAGTTCGTGGACCCGTGCCCGCAAACTCCGCGCCTCCGGGTTTTCAGCCGGTTTAGACTCCACCTGCGGGGAGAGGCT
>CAZYWR010001286.1:0-7725 GCA_964651185.1 uncultured Polyangiales bacterium | reverse complement strand
CGACGTGCTGCTTGCGGTCGGTCGTCGCCCCAACACCGACGATCTCGGCCTCGAGCGCGCCGGCGTCACCACCGATGCGCGCGGCTACATTACCGTCGATGACGCGCTCGCCACCAACGTCCCCGGAGTCTGGGCATTGGGCGACTGCAATGGCCGCGGCGCCTTTACGCACACCGCCTACAACGACTTCGAGATCGTCGCCGCCAACCTGCTCGACGGCGCCCGGCACAAACTCAGCGAGCGCATCCTCGGCTACGCGCTCTACATCGATCCGCCGCTCGGCCGCGTCGGAATGACCGAAGCGCAAGCGCGCGCGAGCGGCCAGCCTCTGATGGTCGGCAAGCGCCCCATGAGCCGCGTCGGCCGCGCAGTCGAGAAGGACGAAACGCAGGGCTTCATGAAGGTCGTCGCCAACGCCGACACGCAGCAGATCCTCGGCGCTGCGATCCTGGGCACTGGCGGCGACGAAGCCATCCACGGCGTGCTCGACATGATGAACGCAAGCGCCCCTTATCCCGTGCTGCAGTGGGCCGTCCCCATCCATCCCACGGTCTCGGAGCTGCTGCCGACGCTCCTGAACGAGATGCGCCCAATCGGCCGCGAGTCCTCGTAGCGTCGAAAATCGCGCGCGGAACGAAGCGAGCCGGCCAAGGACCGGCTTGTGTTTCGTGCGACCGGCCCGTCAGTTCGCGTCGGCGCGCGTCGAAGCGACTTCCGCTGACCCGCGATGTTCGGCGGCCTTCGCTCGACGCGCTTTTTTCGCCCGCCGATGACGAGGCGCTTCGCTCGCGGCCGCGCGCTCCTCCTTCGCGCTCGCCTGATTGGTCACATCCGCTTTCGCACTCACCTCGCTGGGCGCGTCCGTTTTGGGCTGTGCGAGCGGGTCGGGCGGGAGCACCGTCCCGTTGCGACTGGCGATCAGCGCCTCCATGCGGGCTTCACGCTCATACGTGCTCTCGACCGGCTGAGCAGCCTCGGCACCAGACGCCTGCGCGGTCGCATCCCCCTGATGCGACGCGGTCGACCCTACGTTCGCTTGCGTGCCGCATGCGAACAGCGACAAAGCCAACGTCAGGATGCCGAACCGGTGCTTGATGTCTTGCTTCGTGAATCTCATGGCCCACGAGCCTAAATGCGCGGCGCGCGAAACACGACGGTGAGCAAACGCGGCAAGGCGCGCACGCGCTGGGGCCAGGTACGAGCGCGCGCGTGCGGGCACCACGCGGAGCTGTCTCCGAGCGCCCTACACCGGCGCGCCGCTCCAGCGAAAAAAACGTGGACTCGCGCGACGTACGCACGGTCATACGTCGAAGCGAGGCGTGCGCGCGGCGCTCTCAAAAACCTACGCACGAATGTTTTCGGGCACAGAAGGCGCGGAAAAAGCGGAAAACGCGCCGCCTGGCTCGAGCGCGTGATGTGAAGCACAGACGCACGCCGCGCGCGCATGGGCCATCCTTACGGCGCGAGGCGCGGACGGAGCGCGGCCGGCGTACGACCGCTCGCCGCTATGAACGCGACGTCCGGGAAATCTCGGAATGTGCCGCGTTGTGCCGCGTGGAATGGTGAACTTCCGCGCCGTTGGGTGGCTCAGCCGCTGGCGCAGCACGTGCAATGAACCCGCGGATGCGAAAACTTCTGCTGACCCTGGCTTTGTGTGTCACTGCGTGTGGCGACGACGAGGATGTCCCGTTCGACCGGCTCGACGGCAGCATGCCGGACTCCGGCAGCCCCGACGCGAAGGTCGACCTGGACGCGAAAGCCGACCTCGACGCAAAAGCGGACCTCGACGCAAAGGTCGACCTGGACGCGGCGCCAGACGCCCAGGCTGATTCGTCTGTCGATGACGGCAGCTGCGACCTCGATCAGACGTATCGCTATACCCGCCCCGGCGGCCTGGCGACGCAAGTCAGCTCGTACGCGATCTCGTCCAGCGGCGTATACAAGCGGGACACCGTGCCCAGCGACATCCCGAACGTGCCGGACGCGGGCTCCGAGTCCTGTATGTCCATGGTCAGCTGCGAGCGCCTGAGCGCGCTGCGCGCGGCGCTGAACGATGCGGACGTGAACGCCGCGTGGGGCGACGGGCAGGACGTGCTCGGCGAGGACCCGCGCCCCTACGACGGACAAATCCTGCTCCTGGAACGCATGGACGGGAAGAAGATCGCCGTGGGCGTCGACTGCAGGACAGAGGCCCCGTGCACCGCCGTTCCCCCCGGCGTGCGCACCCTGCGCGACCTGATCGATCAAATCGATCAAGACGAGGCCAGCTCCGGCGCCTGCGCTCGAAATTGAGAGCACTCGGCAGCACGCTCGGGAACCTTTGCGCGCGCCGGTGGTCCAAGCGACTGACCGGAAGCAGACGAGCGGAGAAAGACCATGGGCACGCGCGCGATGAGCTTGGAGACGCGGAGCGTGCATTTCACGCTACGTACGCTGGCGGCGCTCGCGATCGTGCTGTTCGTGTCGGCGGGGGCGCTCGGTTATTGGCAAGCTTGGCTGTGGCTCGCGCTTCAGGCTGTGACCGTCTTTGCGGCCAACGCCTACTTACTTCGTCATGATCGGCAACTGCTCGAACGCCGCTTCGCCTTCGATGAAGAGGGAGAACAGCAGCCGGAGCAGCGGAGGCTCGCCGCATTGCTACGGTTGTTCACGCTTGGACTGCTGGTCGTCGCTGGGCTCGACCGCCGCTGGGGTTGGTCGCACGTACCACTTTGGGTCGTCACCGTGGCGAGCGTCGTATTCGTGGTCGGGGCAGCGTTGGTGTTCGAGGTGATGCGGGTCAATCGCTATGCGTCGAGCGTGATCGAGCTCGCCACCAAGCAGACCGTCGTCTCGAGCGGCCCCTACTCCCTCGTACGCCACCCGATGTATTCAGGCTTCCTCTTGGGCACGCTGGCGACGCCCCTGATGCTCGGCTCGTACGTCGCAGAACTCTTTTTTCCGCCGCTGTGCGGAGTGTTCGTGCTGCGCATGCTCGCCGAAGAGCGATTTTTGTCGGGTTCCCTGCCCGGCTATGACGACTTCCTGCGCGAAACGCCCAAACGGCTGGTCCCTGGCCTATGGTGACGGTCGCGGCCGATACCCCTTGGTCCCCTGGTGAACTCGACTGTCGCGTCAGCCGAATAGAACTCGCGGCCTCGTAGATGGCCGCGTCAGAGGCTCGCCAGTGCCGCCAAGATCTGCGCTCGCGACTGGTCGAGTCGATGTCCGTCGACGACCTCGATCAGCTTGGCGCCAGTCCTCGCAGCATATCGGCGCGACACAGCGATGGACACCACGTCGTCGTCGACTCCGTGAATGATCACCGTGGGACCGGCGAGTCCGAGCCGGCTCGGGTCCGAGTTCGGCTCCTCCGCTCGTTCCAACGCCGGAGCGCAGAGCACGAGGCCTGGCAACGGCGTCGCGGCGGCCAAGCCGGCGAGCACTGCCGTGATCCCGCCATAGCTCGAGCCGACCACGTAAGGTCGGATCTCTCTCAGGATCGGGACCACAACATCGACACGCGCCTTGAGCGGCAGTCCGCGGCAGTCTGGCGCGATGACGTCGTAGCCCGCCGCGCGCAGCGCGAGATACTTGTTGCCGTGCGGTCCTGACTCCAGGCCGTGACAAAACAGGACGGTCTTCAAGCGCATCTCCCTGGGCGAGTTCGGCCGATCGTGACGCTCCAGACGCGGCCCGTCGAGCGATGCAGACACGACGCGCCCTTCGTTGGTGCTCGCGGCGCTCGCGCTCTCACCGCTCGTGCTCCACTTGCCCGCCACGTTGCTCGAGCTCGCGCTCGGCGGGTGTCCCGTCCAGTGGTTGCACCCGCCCACTTCACCCGAGCGCATCTTGGGGCTGCTCTTCTTCTCCGTTGGCGAGGAATTCGGCTGGCGCGGTTTCGCCTATCCGCGCGCGGTCGCGCGCTACGGCCCGGTTCGGGGCAACTTGCTGCTCGGGTCGGTGTGGGGTGTCTGGCATCTCGGTATGATGTTTACGCCCGAGGCGGGCGCGCCGGCGCCGTCCGAGGTGCTGCTGCTGATGCTGCGCCTCGCGCTCAGCAGCGTAGTATGGGCATGGCTACTCGAGCGCGGCGACCGCAGCATGGCCATCGCAATTGCCATGCACGCCAGCGCCCACTTAGACCGCGTGCCCGACAGCGAAGGGCGCCTGACAGTCTTACGCTTCGTCGTGCTGGCAATCGTCGCGGCGTTGGCCGCCTGGTCGCTCCGCGATCAGCGCGCGCCGACTCCAAATCGACCAAGAGCGGGCCGCCTCGGCGACTGCGCTCGAGACTGAGAGTACGCAGCCCCACGATCGACTTGCGCGGCGATCACGGGCACGCGCGGGTAGTCAAGCGAGACCGGCCCAGACACCGAGCGTGATTAGCAGAAAGCCGCCGCTCACGGTCCAGGCCCAGCCGCGCAGAACGCGACGGAGCTTCTGCGGTTTGTCGCTCTCGAACCAGCCGAGCGAGCGAAGCGCGCTCTCAAGCCCGTGGGCGAGATGCAGCGCGACGAAGGCGGTGCCTACCAGGTATGCGAGCGCGTGCAGCGGCTCACGCAGGATAGCGAGCAGGTTGTGATGCACATTGCCTGGCACGTAGTCGACGTGACCGACGCCGTAGATATGCGCCACGTGATAGACGAGGTATGCTCCGAGCAGCGCGCCGCCAAGACGCATCGAGCGCGAGGCCCAGCCGGCCATCTGCGCGCGCGCCGCATACTGGTAGGCGATCGGGCGAGCCGCGCGCGTTCGGCGCGTGGTCGCGATGGCTGCCGCGACGTGCACGAGCAGCGCGCCACCCAGCACCGCGCGCATCGGCCAGAGCAAGCCCGTCTCGCGCAGCTTGTGCGCGTAACCGTTCATCAACGCGGGTCCCGCAAACACAGTGAGCAGCGCGAGCATGTGGACCGTGACCCAGCCCGCCATCAACAGACCGGTTATCGCCATCGCCGCCTTCAGCGTGAGGGACGGCAGCGAGCTCATGTTGGTTGTACTTGCATGCATAGAAAGAGATCGTAGGCAGCGTTCAAGCCGGCAAAAGCGATCGTTCTGCATACGAATCATGCAAAGATTGCATGTATGGAGCTCCCCGGCCTGAGCAGCCTGGCCGCGCTGGAAGCGGTCTATCGCCACGGCAGCGTGACCCGAGCCGCGCGCGAATTGCACCTTTCGCAAAGCGCGGTCAGCCACCGCTTGCGCGCGCTCGAGCAGGAGATCGGGGTGCCGCTGCTCTCGCGCGCAGGCCGCGGCATCCGCGTCACGCCGGAAGGCATACGGCTGGCGCAAGCGGCGAGCGATGCCTTCGCGCTCCTGCGCACGACCATGGACGCGCTCGCGCCGCGCAAAGCTGCCGATCACGCGCTCTCGCTCAGCTGCTCACCCTCTTTTGCGATCCGCTTTCTGGTGCCGCGCCTCAGTGCGTTCCGCGCGGCCCACCCCGCACTTGACCTCCACGTCGCCTCGCACGACGTGCCGCTCGATCCCACGCACGCGGGCATCGATGCCTCGGTGCGCTTGATGGCGACGCCCATCCCGCTGCTCCAATGCGAAAAGCTCGTGGACGAGGTGGTGTTTCCCGTGGCGAGTCCGGCGCTCCTCGCACGCGGCCCCAAACTGACGGTGCCCGCGGACCTCGCGCACCACACTCTGCTGCACGCGGAGGCGCTCGCCCACGATCCGCACCGGATCGATTGGTCGGCCTGGCTCGAAGCGGCGGGCGAGCGGCGCGTCGATGCCCGGCGGGGCTTACGCTTCAGCCACGCGTACCTCGCGCTGGAGGCGGCGCTCGCGGGCGAAGGCGTGGCGTTGGCGCGTCGCTGTCTCGTCGCAGACGACCTCGCGCGCGGTCGGCTGATACGACCATTCGAGCCCACAATTCTCTCAGGTCTTACTTATTGGCTGGTCACGCCGCGCGCACCCGCGCCTGCCCTCGCGAGCGCGCTCGCCGCCCTGCGCGGCTTCCTGCTCACCGCGCTGCGCAAGGCCGAGCGCCAGGCGGAGAGCGCGGGTGTTGAGCGCGCAGGCGGCAAGCGATCTCGAGGCGGCGCACGAGCTCGCCGAAAAAACCGGCGCTGACTGGCGATGAGTCGGCCGCCCGCAGCGCCATTGTCTGCTCGACTCAGGTGCCGCGTAGCTGGACCGACAGCCTACGTGATCCCCAGACAGCCGGACACCACTCGCCGCCAACCGCGCGCGGATCGAAGGTGCTCTCGGACACGACCGAAGCTTATGATCGAGGAGCCAAAGCGTCGCACTATCGGCGTATCGACTCACTCTCCGAGTACGTCCTCGCCTCGCAAAGCGAACCGTTGATCGAGGTCCATCGCCGCAACGAACGCGGCCACTTCGAGCTCGTCGAAGCGCGCGCCGGCGAGCTGGCCGAGCTCGCGTCGCTCGGCGTCGACGCCGTCTACGAAGACCCGCTCGCCCGTTGAGCGCCGCCAGCATCACCCAACTCACCCCGGCGGCACGTCGGGGAGCGGGCTCGGCAAGTGGCTGCGCGCGAACATGAGCCGGTAGATCGCGGGCGCGGCGAACTGCATGAGGATGGTGGAGCCGCTCAAGCCCCAGATGATGACGGTCGCCAGCGGGCGCTGCGCGTCCGAGCCGAGGCCGGTGGCGACCGACGCGGGGATGAGGCCGATGATGGCGGCGAGCGACGTCATCAGCGCGGGGCGCAGTAAGTTCGCGCGGGCGCGCACGATCGCCCGGTCGAGCGGCGTGTCTAGCGCGCGCAGCGCCTCGATCGCGCGCACCAAGAGCACGCTGTCGATCAGCGCGACGGCGAACACGGTCGCCATGCCGACGCCGGTCGAGACGTTGAAGTGCATGCCGCGGGCGTAGAGCGCGGCGGTGGCGCCCACGAACGCGAAGGGGATGGGTAAGAGCAAAAAAAGCGCGGTACGCACCGAGCGGAAGGCGCCGAGCAGGACGAAGAAGATGGCGGCGATGGTGATCGGGATCAAGAGCTCGAAGTGAGCCTTGGCGCGCGCGAGGTTCTGGAACATGCCGAGCCACGCCACGCGATAGCGCGACGGCACCTTGATCGCGCGCTCGAAGCGGCGCTGGGCGTCGGCCACGAAGCTGCCCTGGTCACGGCCCACGATGTCGGTGCGCACGGTGAGCCTGCGCCGGCCGTTCTCGCGCGCGATCATGGTCTGACCGTCGATCACCTTGAGCTGGGCCACTTGCGAGAGCGGGATGGCGACGTCGTCTTGCGTGTACACGGGGAGGCGGCCGAGCGCGATCGGCGAGCTGAGTATGTCGCGACGAAAGCGCGCGGTGATGGGGAAGCGCCGGTCGCCCTCGTAGAGCTGGCCGAGCGGTGAACCGCCGAGCGCGACGTCGATCATCTCGCGCACGTCTTCGATGCGCACGTTGTAGCGGGCGCACAGCGCGCGGTCGGGCTCGATCACGATCTGCGGCTGCGGGCCCTCCTGTTCGATGTTGACGTCGCGCGCGCCCGGCACGCTCGCGAGCAGCTTCTTGGCCTCTTGCGCGAGGCGCAAGAGCACGTCTGGGTCGTCGCCGCTCAGCTCGATCGCCAGGTTCGCCGAGGTGCCGTTGGTGTCCTCGGTGACGCTGTCGATGATGGGCTGCGTGAAGTTGAAGCGCGTGGTGGGGAATTCGCGGCGAAAGCGCGCGCCGAGCTCGTCGACCAGCTCCTGCTTGCTGTGGAACTGGCGCCATTGATTGTGCGGCTTCGGGCCGACCATCATCTCCACGCGGCTCGGCGGGAAC
>CAZYWR010001285.1:0-2363 GCA_964651185.1 uncultured Polyangiales bacterium | reverse complement strand
GGGCGAGGTGCGCCGCTTCGCAGCGCGGATGCACGGTCCCTTGGAGCGCCGCCAAACGCAGCGCGAGTCCCTCGAGCACGCCGAGGCTGCCTTCAGGCTTCATCAACGCGCGATTGCGTGCGCGCGCGACCTCTGAGCATGCAGGCGCGACAGCCACGGCACACGGCTCGCCGCGCCGGTGGGGCACCTCTCGCGCCGCCAGCAGCTCGCGCGGCGCGGCCTCGTCGCGCGCTCCGGGCTCGCGAAGCGCCCCGTCGTCGCGCGCTCCGGGAAGCGCCCTGTCGTCGCGCGCTCCTCCGGGAAGCGCCCTGTCGTCGCGCGCCCCGGGCTCGCGAGACGCGAGGTCGTCGCGCGCCCAGGGACGTCCCCATGCGTCCTCGTACACGAGATCGGAGAGTGCCCTACGCTCTTGCCAGCCGACCTGCGACAGCATCGGCTTGGCCGCGAACTCGACCGGCCGCCCCAAAGTCAGATAGGCGACCGGAATCACGTGCGGGGGCAGCGCGAGCAGCCCCGCGATCACGGCGGGGTCCATGATGCTCATCCAGCCCACGCCAAAGCCCTCTGCGCGCGCCGCGAGCCACAGGTTTTGCACCGCCAAGCAGGTGCTGTACACATCGGTCTCGCGGATGGTGAAGCGCCCGAGCACTTGCGCGCCGCCTCGCTCCGGATCGCACGTCACCAGCAGGTTGAGGGGTGCATCGAGGATGCCCTGCAGCTTGAGCGACTGATAGGCGCGCCGGCGGTCGTCCTCAAAGACCTCGGCCGCGCGTGCGTTCACCGCTGCGAAGTGATCGTAAATGCGCTGGCGCAAAGCGCGGTCGCGCAGCACGAGGAAGTTCCACGGCTGCATGAAGCCGACGGATGGCGCGTGGTGGGCCGCTTCCAAGATGCGGGCGAGCGCATCAGCCGGCACCGGGTCCGGACGGTAGTTGCGGACGTCTCGCCGCTCGAAGATCGCACGGTATACGGCCCTCCGCTCGTCTTCGCTAAACCCAGCGCCCGTGTTCATGGATAGCCCGTGTACCACAACCAACCCGCCGATGAGGCGACGCGCGCGGCCGAGCGCGGCCGGACCCCCAGCGCACCAGCCTGGGGGCGGAACGAGCTTCCTGACGCGCTCGTGCGCTCGCGCACTCACGCCGGGACGCGCTCATTTGACGATCGCGAGCCCCGTGTGCAAGCCGTGCCGGCGCAACCGGTAACCGAGGATGCGCGGTGTGGTCCCGAGGGCGCGCGCAGCTTGCGACTGGTTGCCGCCCGCGTTCTTGATGGCCTCGATCAGGATCTCGCGCTCGTACGCCATCATGACGTCGTGGAGCGAGCCGCTCTTGGTGGTGCCCGAGGACTTGCCCGTCTGCCGCGTGGGCGGCAAGGGATGCTCGCGGATCACGCCGTCCTGCGTGAGCAGCACCGCGCGGGCGATGCAGTTCTCGAGCTCGCGCACGTTGCCCGGCCAATGATAGGCCGTCATCAGCTCGATCGCCGGCGTGCTGATGCGCTTGACGTCGCGGTTGTGCTCACGCGCGTAGCGCTCGAGGAAGTAGTCGGCGAGCAAGGTGATGTCCGTCTTACGCTCGCGCAGCGGCGGTAAGTAGATCGGAAACACGTTCAGACGATAGTAAAGGTCGTCGCGGAAGCGGCCGTCCTGGATCATCTTCTCTAGGTCCGCGTTGGTCGCGGCGACCACGCGCACGTCCACCGGGCGCCCGCGGCTCTCGCCCACGCGATCGATCTGCCGCGTCTGCAGCGCGCGCAAGAGCTTCACCTGACTCGACAGCGACAGCTCGCCGATCTCATCCAGAAAGAGCGTGCCGCCGTTGGCGGCTTCGAAGCGGCCCACGCGGTTCATGGCCGCGCCCGTGAAGGCGCCGCGCACGTGCCCGAACAGCTCGCTCTCGACCAGCTGCTCCGGAATGGAGCCGCAGTTGACCGCGATGAACGGCCCCTCCCTGCGCGCGCTCTCTGCGTGGATGGCTTTGGCGATGAGCTCCTTGCCCGTGCCGCTCTCGCCGCGGATGAGCACCGTGGCCTCGGACGGGGCGACCTGACCTATCATCTGGATCACGGCCTGCATCGGGCCCGAGGTGCCGATCAGCATGGTGCTCGTGCGCGCGCGCTGCTGCGCCGCCAAGCGCTGGTTCTCGCGCTTCAGGCTATCGAGCTCCTCCACCTGATCGCGGCGCTGCTTGACCGCCTGGCCGATCATCAACGCCACGATCTGCAAGAGCCGAAGGTCGTCTTCGAGCGTGACCTCGCGCCCGTACACGCGGTCCACGCTGAGCGTACCGATCACCTCGTGCCGGTAGGTGATGGGCGCGCACAAGAACGCGATCTTCGAGCGATCGAGGTTCTTGCGCGCG
>CAZYWR010001284.1:0-2684 GCA_964651185.1 uncultured Polyangiales bacterium | reverse complement strand
CTACGAGGAGTACGGCGCCGTGGCGCGCGTGCAGGCGCCCGCGCGCGAGGTGACGCGGCGTACGATCGAGCGCGAAGAGCTCACGCGCGTGGCCGGCACGCGCGGCGACGCGCTGCGCACGATCGAGCTGCTCCCCGGCGTGTCGCGCCCGCCTTTTACCGCGGGGCTCGTGCTCATTCGCGGCGCAGCGCCCGGCGACTCCACGGTGCTGCTCGACGGCGTGCAGGTGCCGCTGCTCTACCATTTCGGCGGGCTGACCAGCTTCATCAACTCGCGCGCGCTCGACCGCATCAACTTCTACCCCGGCAACTTCTCGGTGCGCTACGGCCGCGCCATGGGCGGCGTCGTCGACGTGGGCGTGCGCGACCCTGCGAGCGATGGCTATCACGGCGTACTCGACGTGAACGTACCGATCGATTCGTCGCTCCTGCTCGAGGGCCCGATCACCGACAAGGCCTCGTTCATGGTGGCCGGCCGGCGCAGCTACTTCGGCGAGATCGTCTCCGGCGTGATCCCGAAGGGCAGCTTGGGCGCGTTCGCGGCGCCCGTCTATTACGACTACCAGGGCTTCGTCAGCTACCGGCCGACCGATCGCGATCGCTTGCGCTTTGGGGCCTACGGCTCGAGCGATCGGCTGCGCATCCTGTTCGCCAAGAACGACGACGACCCGACGATTAAAGCGCTCCAGCTGGGCCAGCAGTTTCATCGCGCGCAGCTGCACTGGCGGCGCCAGTACTCGCCCAAGCTCGAGCACGAGATCTCGCTCGCCGGCGGGCGCGAGACGAACGCGTTCCACCTCCCGCCTGCGTTCGACTTCAACCTGCTGATCAACCAGTTCTACGCGCGCGCCGAGTGGCGCTATCGCCTGAACGACGCGCTGCAGATCATCGTCGGCACCGACGACATCATCGGCCACTACGACGTGAGCTACGAAGGCCCCCCGCCGCGCGATCAGAACCAGGCCGGCTCGCAGCCGAGCTTCGACGAGCAAGACCCCGTCCGCTACCTGAAGCGCGACATCGCCTACGCGGCCAGCGCCTTCGTCGAGCTGCCGATCACGCCGATCAAGTCCGTGCGCATCGTGCCCGGCATGCGCATCGACTACTACAGTCCCATCCAGCGCTTCAGCTACGATCCGCGGGTCGCGGCGATCTACTCCGTCCGCGAGCACACGCGCCTCAAGGCCGGCGTGGGCTTGTTCTCGCAGCCGCCGCAGCCGCCCCAACCCTTTCCCGGCATCGGCAACCCCAAGCTGCACTTCAACCAGGCGATCCACTACAGCGCGGGCGTCGAGCACGAGTTCACCGACGACCTCTCGCTCAACCTCGAAGGCTTCTACAAGAGCCTGTACGACCAAGTGGTGAGCGCCGACTATCAGGCCGCGGCGGCGCTCATGCAGACGAACGTGGCGCCCTTCGACAACGACGGCATCGGCCGCATCTACGGGCTCGAGGTGGCCGGGCGCAAGCAAGCCAAGGGACGCTGGTTCGGGTTCCTCTCGTACACGCTGATGCGCAGCGAACGCAAAGACCACGCGAGCCAGCCCTGGCGTCTATTCAACTTCGATCAAACGCACATCCTCTCGATCGCGGCGACCGTGCGGGTCGGCCGCGGCTGGGAGGTCGGCGCGACCTTCAGGGTGGTCACGGGCAACCCGCGCACCCCCGTCGCGGGCGCCTCGTTCGATCAAGACGTCGGCACCTACACGCCGGAAAACGGCCGGCTCAATTCGACGCGCTCGCCGACCTTCAACCGCCTCGACCTGCGCGTGGAGAAGAGCTGGCGCTTCGACGCCTGGCGCCTCGCCGCCTACTTCGACGTCCAGAACGCCTACAACGCCAAGAACCCCGAGGGCGTCACGTACAACTTCAACTACCAGCAGCAGGCGACGATCCGCGGGTTGCCGATCATCCCGGTGCTCGGGGTGCGAGGCGAGCTGTGAGCAGGCGCCTCACCGGAACGGCACTGGCGCTGTCCTGCGCGAGCTGCGCGTCCAATTTGACGGAGGCTTGGGAGGTCACGGAGCCGCGCCTGATGGGCGCGCGCATCGAAGTCGAAGGCGATGCGGACGATCCGCGCCCGCGGCTCGGCCAGGCGTTCGCGCTGCGCCAGTTCCTCGCGCTGCCCGGCCCGCCGACCACGCCGCTCGCACAACGCTACTCGTTCGGCGTCGCGCTCTGCCTCGGCTACAAGGCCTCGAGCGGCGAGCTCATCTGCCTCAGCGAGCAAGAGCTCGCCCCGGTCGTCACGCCCATCAGCGACATCGAGGTGCTGCTCTCGGACCTCCACTTCGACCTGAATCAGCTCGGCCCGGCGGGCCTCGGTCTGTCCCCGGACCAGCTCGCGGGTTTGACGCCGGACATGCTGCCGAGCCAGCTCCAGAACATCGACCGCCTACCCCTGTTCGGCGCGCTGTGCGTCGACGGCCAAGTCGAGCGCGTGCCGGGCAAGAGCGCCCTGCGCGATCCGCCCTCGCAGCTCTATCGCTGCGTGAACAACCAAGGCGCGGCCTTCCCCGACGTAAGCACGTTCACGCTCTCCGTGCTGCTCGACTGGGGCCGGCCCTTCGACAAAAACCAAAACCCGCACTTCGACTGCGACCCAACCGCGCCCGACAGCCCGTGCGCCGTCGGCGTTCCGCGCGAGGGCGAACAACAAGTGGGCGGCGCCTTCGTGCTCGCCCT
>CAZYWR010001283.1:0-4887 GCA_964651185.1 uncultured Polyangiales bacterium | reverse complement strand
TCCATGTACGACGAGACCAACGACTCGATTGCGTCCGCAAGTTGTTCGGGTGTGCCGGGCATCTTCATGAGCCCCGAATCGCACGCTGTCAGCCGCACCTCAACACCAGGGGTGAACGGTTACGATGCACGCGTCTCAGCTTGACGTCGCCGTCGCAGGATTAATGCTCCGATCATGAGCAGAAGCCAACCAGTCGCTTCCGTGTCGGAATATGCGACTGAGCAGCCATCACTTCCGCCGCTTCCGTTGCTGCTGCTGTCGTCGGACGCGTTATCGTCGCCATCGCTTTGCGAAGATGCACCGTGGTTTGTGCCGGCGTCGTGAGTGCCGGCATCGCTCTTTGTGCCGGCGTCGTGAGTGCCGGCATCCTTCTCCGCCACACCGGCGTCGCCCTGCCCGTCGTCACCGTCTGTGGCTGCGTGGCCAGCGTCACGTGCGGCTCCCGCGTCGGTCGCCGATCCACCTCCGGAGGACCCCGCGTCTTTCGTGTCGGCGGCATCGGTTGCCGGCCCCGCGTCTTTGGCTCCTCCAGCGTCCGCTCCGGTATTACCCCCGGTACTGCCATCTGCGGGTAAGATCTTCAGATCCGCGCAGTGGACGTAATAGCAATTCGACAACGCTTGGATATCGTCTTCCATGACCTGCACGATCTGCAGCGCACATTTGTCGCACGTCTTATTTGGTAGCGTGATCTCCTGCATGTAATGCGTGTCCGCGGGAGTCTGGCCGCTAGGAACAAAGAACAGGCCGTCCGCGATGATGTTGTCGTGCGCGCCCGAGGGCACCATAGATTCATCGAAGCTACAAAAAGCATCTTGCGCCAGCGGGGGCTTCGGCAGATCCGTAGGATTGTCCGCGGCGGCATGCTCCGAAAGCGCGATGCGGAAGTAGCCGGGGTGCGGGATGGTTGCCTCCCACTCCACCATGATGGTTTCTCCCGCATGAACGGTCGTCACCATGCCGCTCGTGGGAGCGGGCTGCACATCGTCGCTTCCCCCCGTGCCACACGGCATGCCCTTTTGGGGCCCGCCCAAGCCGTCCTCATTCAACCAGGAAGCAGGCTTGAGCAGCTTGAAGTGCGCGCGGGCTGGTGCTGCCGAAAGGGCAATGCCGCCGAGCAGGGCAGTAGCTAGCACCGGAGACAAGTAAGTCTTCATGATTACCTCTTAACGTCTTTATAAATGGAAACAATCAGGTGAAGAATGCTGCGAGCGAACGCAGGCACGTTCGGTCGTTAGGCGGGCGCGTCCGTGACGTCGCTCGCTGCCATCGCCGCGCGCAAGCGGTTGAGTTGGTCTCGCAGGGCGAAGATTTCGGCGAGCGGGAGCGGCGCGTTTTCGAGTGCGCTGATGGGGATGCGGCGGGCCTGTTGCTTGAGGGCGCGACCCGCGCGAGTGATGCGCACGTAGAGCTCGCGTTCGTCGTCTTGGGAACGCTCGCGGTCGATGAGACCTTTGTCCTCGAGCCTTCGCAATAAGGGCGTAAGGGTCCCGGAGTCGAGCTCGAGACGTTCGCCGAGCGCCTTCACGGTGGGGTGGGAATGGCGCTCGTGATCCCACTCCCAGAGCACGAGCATGACCAAGTACTGCGGGTAGGTCAGGTCGAGTTCCTCGAGCACTGGACGATAGGCGCGGACAACGCGGCGCGAGGCGGCGTGCAGGGCGAAGCAGAACTGGTTGTCCAGCTTCAGCAAGGTCTCGGTGGAGACGGAAGAGAAGGCGGGGGGCACGGGGAGCGAAACTAGATTGTGCACAATCGATTGTCAACGAGCCCTGGACGACAACGTTGGTGTGGAGCCGCGCGAAGGGGGGCGCCGATGATCGAGCGCACAGCAATTCCTCTCTTGCTGCGCAAAATGCAGCACGAGAGGCGCCTGTTTAGGCGAGCAGTGCGATGCGCCTTACGCGGCCGCGAGGAAGTCGCGGAGTTCGCGGAGGAATAGGCGTGGCGCTTCGAAAGGGACGTGGTGGCCGACGTTCGGGAGCTCGCGGATGCGGGCGTGGGGGGCGAGCTCTTTGATCGTGTGTTGGCCGGCAGGCGGATACATGCGCGATGCGCCGCCGATGAGAACGGTCATCGGGACGGCGATGTTGCGGAACGCGTCGCGCAGGTCGTAGTTGCGCTCGAGGTAGGCGCGCGCGATTTGTACGTAGACTTGCCAGCGCTCGACCGGGAGCAGACGGCGCATCAGCGGCTCTTGCCGCGCAAGCGTGCGGACCAGCGCGCGCGCGCCTTCGGTGGTGACCGCGGCCGCCGAGAACTCGCCGAGCACGCCCCAGAACTCTGCGCGGAGTTCTGGGGGAAGGTCGTCGTAACGTTGTTGCATGCGTTCGTCGTCGAGCGCGGTGAGCAGGGCGCGCAGGCGTTCGAAGAATGCGGGTTGGCCCGCGCCGAGCATGCCGAACGGATAGTCGTCGCGGTTGTGGACGATCGGGCCCTGGTCGACATGGAGATAGCGGTTGAAGCGCTTGCCGCCGAACAGTCGAAACGACTGCAGCGTCGTGAACGCGCCCATGGAGATGCCGACCACCGGGAGCTCACGTATGCGGAGCGCGTCGAGCACATCTTCGAGATCGTGCGCGTAGACCGTGAGCGGGCAGGGTTCGGGCAGAGGCACGCGGTGGCTGTGGCCGAAGCCGCGCAAGTCGGGGAGGATGAAGCGATGGCGGTGCAGGAGCGGTGCGACGAAGGGGAGCCAGGAGCGGCTGCTCGAGGCGAAGCCGTGCACCAAGAGACAGGGAGATCCACGTCCCAATACGCGTACGAACAGGTCGTGGCCGTCGCGCGTCCGAATGGAGGGCATGCGCGCGCACCTTAGCACTGGCCCCGCGGCCGAGCGCGTCGCGCGAACGCGATCGCGCGCGCGCAGGTGTCGAGTGTGCTTCGTCGGGCGTTGCGGCGCCCGCCCGCTCCGCGTGAAACAATGCGGACCACGAAGGAGGCCTCCATGCGCATCAGCCATCTCGTCGCCGCGGCCGGCGCGCTCGCTGCGCTCTCGATGCACAGCGCCTGTGACAACGATCCGTCCAAGGGCAAGGCCGTCGCAAAGGTCGCCGAGCCGGTGCTCTCCCATGCACCGCTCGGGTCCGCCACTGCGGCCACGAAGTACGTGTTCTCGAACGCAGGGTCGACGATCGAGTTCGTCGGCGCCAAGGTCACGCGCAAGCACGACGGGGCATTTCACGTGTTCTCCGGGGCGATCGAGCTGGTCGACGGCGAGCCCGCGAAGAGCGTGATCACGGCTGAGATCGCCACCGCTTCGATCACGGCGGACGATCCGAAGCTGACCGCGCATTTGAAGAGCCCGGACCTGCTCGACGTCGAGAAGTATCCGAAGGCGCGCTTTCGGTCGACCGCGATCCGTCCAGGCGGCGAGCAGGGCGCGAGCTACACGGTCACAGGCAACTTCGAGTTACACGGCGTGACCAAGTCGATCACGTTCCCGGTCAAGGCACGAGTCACAGGCGACGCCCTCGACGCCAGCGCGGAGTTCGCGATCAATCGCAAGGACTTCGGCATCGTCTACCCCGGGATGCCCGACGACCTGATCAAAGACGACGTGCTGCTGAAGCTCAAGATTCATGGGATGAAAATGCCGCGCACCCCCTGAGCACCGCGGGGCGTGCGGCGGCGTGGATCCTCGACTAAGCATGGGCGGCGCGACCGGCGCGGCCGCGAGGAGGGTTCCATGGTCCGTATCGGCACGCCTCACACGTCCTCGGAGACCAAGCTGCTTTTGCTCGGCTCGGGCGAGCTCGGCAAAGAGGTGGCGATCGAGGCGCAGCGCTTGGGCGTGACCGTCATCGCCGTGGACCGCTACGCGAACGCGCCGGCTATGCAGGTCGCGCACCGCACGCACGTGATCGCCATGACCGATCCGGCGGCGCTCCGCAAAGTCGTGCTCGAGGAGCGGCCCGACTTCATCGTGCCCGAGCTCGAGGCGATCGCGACCCCGGCGCTGCTCGAGCTCGAAGCAGAGGGCTTTTGCGTGATCCCGACCGCGCGCGCGGCGCGCCTCACCATGGACCGCGATGGCATCCGACGGCTCGCGGCCGAGACGCTCGGGCTCAAGACCTCGCCCTACGCCTTCGCCAGCAGCCGCGACGAGTACTTGGCGGCGCTCGAGCGCATCGGCTATCCGTGCGTGGTCAAGCCGATCATGAGCTCGTCCGGCAAGGGGCAAAGCGTCGCGCATGACCTCGAGAGCGCGCTGCGGGCGTACCGCTATGCGCAAGAGCACGGGCGCATCACGGGCGGGAAGGTGATCATCGAAGGGTTCGTGGAGTTCGATTACGAGATCACGTTGCTGACCGTGCGGCACGCGCAGGGCACGGTGTTTTGCCCGCCGATCGGCCATCGGCAGGTGCTCGGGGATTATCACGAGAGCTGGCAGCCTCAGCCCATGTCTGCGATCGCGTACCGCGAAGCGGAGGCCATCGCGCAGCGCATCACGGACGAGCTCGGCGGGCGCGGCCTGTTCGGCGTGGAGCTGTTCGTGAAGGGCGACGTCGTGTACTTCAGCGAGGTCTCGCCACGCCCGCACGACACCGGCATGGTCACGATGATCTCCCAGGATCTTTCGGAGTTCGCGCTGCACGTGCGCGCGATCTTGGGGCTGCCTATCGGGCCCATCCGCCAGCACGGACCGAGCGCGTCCTCCGTGGTGCTCGGCGAGGGGTTTAGCGACGCGCTGGCGTACGACATCGACGAGCGCGTCCTGGCGGAGCCCGACACGAGCCTGCGTCTGTTCGGCAAGCCCGAGCTGCGCGGTGCGCGCCGGCTCGGCGTGGCGCTCGCGCGCGCTGCGAGCATCGAGGAGGCTCGGGCGAAGGCCGCGCGCGTGGCCGGCGGCGTGCGCGTCGTCCACACCGGCGCGGGAGCGGGCGC
>CAZYWR010001282.1:0-6318 GCA_964651185.1 uncultured Polyangiales bacterium | reverse complement strand
GAAAGCCGCGCTCGGCATCGAGCGTGCTCGGATCGGAAGACCCGGAGACGCTGCCATAGCCGCCGGAATAGCTGGAATCGGGAGCGACGCCAACCAAGCCCCCGGCCGCACCCTTTCCGGTCTTGCCGTAGCCGCTTTTCTGCGGCGCGCACCTCTGCGCGGTGGCGCGGGTTCAGCCACGGTAAGGTCATCGATAGCATCGCACCGTAAGAGTGCTCGACGTCTGCCAGCGGCATATACCAATAGTCCGCACCCACCATGAACGCCGGCCGGCGCGCGCTGTGCTGCGCGAGTTCCACCGCGTCGCGCGAGCGCGCGACGCGCTCCGCAGCCGAGGCGAGATCGGGCCGGCGCTGTGCGAGCTCTCCCGCCAGCTCATCGACGGGCACCGCAGCTGGTAGCGCAAGATCCTCTGCAGGCGGCCCCAGGGGCGCCTCCGGGGCACGCGACATCAGCGCGTTGAGCAAGAGCCGGCTCGACGCGCGCTCTTGTCGCGCGTCGGCCAAGTCGTTGTGCAGCCGCGAGAGCTCGACCGTCAGCTGCAGGAGGCCCTGCTGGCTGCCGCGCCCGCTCTCGTAGTCGGCGCGCAGCTGCCGCTCCATCTGCTCGATCAAACCCACGTGCTCGAGGTGCACCGCGAGCGTGTGCTCGCTCGCGAAGTACGCGTAGTACGCGCTGCGCAGGCGAAACGAGAGCTCGCGCGCGACCTCCCGGCCGTTCTGCTGCGCGATCCGTGCGTCGCGGGCGGCGATGCGCTCGCGATCTCGCACCAGGCCCGGGGCCGGGATGGCCTGACGCGCGCCGAACATCAGCGTATTGGAGCGTTGCAGTGCGTAGGGGCGGCTGAGCGGCACCGCCCACTGCTCGTACTTGAGCTCGGGATCCGGGAAGCCGGAGGCAGCGCGCAGCTCGCTCTCCGCGCGCGCGTCGTCCTCTGCGGCCTGCAGCGCGGGATTCTGCAGCCGGGCGAGCTCGAGCATCCACTCGAGCCGCCCCTCCTTCGCGATCCGCTGATCGAGCTGATCCGCGCGGCTCTCAGGGGGCTGCTCTGCGTGCGCCGGCAGCTGCGGGGCGAGCAAGCAGAACGTGAAGCAGGACGTGAAAAACGCGAGTGGACGCATCGTAGGATCCTCAGCTCGTCAGCCTACGCTTCTCCGCCGCGAGCCGTCCTGCGGACGAGGACTGGGGCGAGCCCGAGCGCGAAGCCAGCGCCCATCCCAAGCACGCCGGCGAGGCCGACGCACGTGCACCCGAGCGCGCCCGTGATCAGCGCGAGCGCGGAGGCCGAGCCCACGAAGGCAGCGCCAGCGCCTCGCCGGCGCGCGAACACGCCGATCGCGACCCCCGCGGCAAGACCGCCCGTCGCGCAAATCGGTACACACGTGGACATGCACTGTCCGCCCGCGCACAGATGCGTACGCGGCGCGCACAACGCCGCGGCGAGGGGAATGATGCCCGCCGCGAGGCCAGGCAGCACGCCGCGCGCCGGCGCTTGGCCTCGCCACAGCGCGAGCACACCGACCGCAAACAGTCCGACACCCAGGAGCGCGCTCGACGACGAGACGCCTTGGAGAGCGAATACCACCATGGGCACGAGGAGCGCCGGAGCGAAACCCGCCGCTGCGCGCTGCATGCGCTCGATCTCGTACGCGCGCCGCACCCGCCGCTCGAGCGCCGCCGCGTCGCGCTGCCGTAGCGCATGGGTGCGCTCGGGCTCAGTCGAGTCCATAGAGCCTCCGAAACGCGAGGCGCAGCCGCGTCAGCGCCCGCTCGCGCCGCTTGCGCACGGTCGCGCCTGCGACCCGTGCCCGCGCTTCGTCCCAAAAGGTCGCGAACAGCACCTCGCGATCCGGCGCGGAAAGACTCTCGAGCGCATGCAGCGCGGCGCGCGCGAGCTCGGTTTGTGCCGCTCCTCGATCGAGGTCTGCGGCGGTCGCGAGCGGGCTCTCCGCTTCGAGCGCATGTTCGCGGCGCCGCACACGCTTCTGACGCAGGCCACGACACTCCCAGGCGGCGACCGCCAGCGCCCAAGGCAGCACGGCGCGACCGCGCTCGTAGTCTGCCGCGCGAACAAAGATCTTTTCCATCGCGAGCTGCACTGCATCCTCCGCGTCTTGTTCGTGACCGAGCAGAGAGCGGCAGAGCGCGCGCACGCGCGGCTCGAGCGCGCGAAACAGCGGCGTGAAGGCGGCGCGATCTCCATCGGCGACGCGTTCCATCCACGAAGCCAGCTGTGCGGACTCGGCGGCGTGCACGAAGCTCAGCTACCTAGCATTCGAGGCCACGGTTTCGAGCCGAGCCGAGCCTGTGCGGGTGGACTCCGCGCGGGCCGAGCTCGACCGAGCCGCGTTCGGGACATGCTTTGCGTGACCTCCACGTCCTTCTAAGCGCGAGCGAGCTCCACCGTGACAGGTCCGGCGTCATTTTTTTGTGCGCGCCGGACGGCGAGTTCGGGCTCCGCATCGCCGCCAGGCGGGCGCCAACCGAAACGTGTGGTCCGTGACCAGTCGTGCGATCGCCGCCTCTTCCCGCTATGTTTGTCGGCGTGAGCAGGGTGGCCGAACGAGTCGGGATGGGCGCAGCGGACTTCCTCGCTTGGGAGCGCGGCCAGGCTCGACGTCACGAATTTTTTCACGGCCAGGTATTCGCGATGGCCGGCGGCAGCCCGCGGCACAACGCGCTCTGTGTCTCGTTGGGAGCGGCCCTCCACGGCGCACTGCGAGGCGGCTCCTACCGCGTCCTCTCATCGGACCAGCGGCTCGGGCTCGGAGACGGCGAGCGCTACGTGTATCCGGACCTCACGGTCGTGTGCGGTGCGGTGGTCGCGCAAGCCGGCACCACGGATGTGATCACGAATCCGACCATGTTGGTCGAGGTGCTGTCGCCGTCGACCGAACAATATGACCGCGGGCTCAAGTGGGATGGATATCAGCGCATCGCCGCGCTGAGGGATTACCTTCTCGTCTCGCAAGATCATGCGCGCATCGAGCATTTCTGTCGCGAGGCAGACGGGTCTTGGCGTTACCGCGCGCTCGGCCCAGGGCAGCGCGTCGTGCTTTCGAATGGGGCGGCGATCGACGTCGACCCGGTGTTCGAGGGGGTATTTGAGCTCGCGGCCGGCTGACCGCTCCATGCCGTCCATTCGCGTCGGCGCGGCACGAAGCCCCGGCGCGCGGCCAGGGACAACGGTCGAGGTCTGCGTCATGTTGGTGTGGCGATCGCGTCTGCAACCGTGAAGGGACGCGCCGCGAGGCACCATGCATGAACATCCACCACCCGACGAGCCAGCGAACACCCACGCGCAGGGCGCCGTAGCGCCGTCCGGCGCACGGCAGCGCGATCCCGTGTGCGGCATGAGCGTGGACCCGAGTCGCGCGCGCTCGCTCCAGCACGGGGAACAAACCTTCTCCTTTTGCAGCCAGTGCTGCCTCGAGAGGTTCGCGCAGGAGCCCGAGCGCTTCCTGTCCAAGCCGGCGAGCGCGTCGAGCTCTGCGGCGCCCTCGGCCGTGCGGGCGCAGGACGCGAGCGCTCCCGCATGTCCGCATGGCGCGCCGGCCGAGCCGGTTCGGCCCGTGCAACCGCGTGCGACGGCGAAGACGTCTGCGGGGACCGCGACCGAGTGGACGTGCCCCATGCATCCCGAGATCGTGCGCGATGCGCCGGGGAGCTGCCCGATCTGCGGCATGGCGCTCGAGCCGATGCAGATCACGGCCAGCGATGGAGAGAATCCCGAGCTCGTCGACATGCGCCGGCGTTTTTGGTTCGCGGCCGCATGCAGCCTGCCGCTGGTCCTGCTCGCGATGGCGGCGATGCTGCCCGGGCGGATCGGGGATCTGCTCTCAGGACGTGCGCGGGTCTGGGTCGAGCTCGCGCTGGCGAGTCCGGTGTGTCTGTGGGCGGCGTGGCCGTTTTACGAACGTGCGCTCGCCTCATTGCGCAATCGCGCGCTCAACATGTTCACGCTGATAGGCCTCGGGGTTTCGGTCGCGTACGGCTACAGCGTGATCGCGGCGCTGTTCCCGAGCTGGTTCCCGCACGCGTTTCGTCACGCGTCGGGCGAAGTACCCGTCTACTTCGAGTCTGCAGCGGTGATCGTGACGTTGATCCTGCTCGGCCAAGTGCTCGAGCTGCGCGCGCGCAGTCAGACCGGCGCAGCGATCAAGGAGCTGCTCGGCCTGGCGCCCAAGCGGGCGCTGCGCGTCGAGCGCGACGGCAGCGAACACGAGGTACCGCTCGAAGAGGTGCAGGTGGGCGATCGCCTGCGCGTGCGGCCGGGCGAGAAGATCGCGGTCGACGGCGCCGTGCTCGAAGGGCACAGCCAGGTCGACGAGTCGATGGTGAGCGGCGAACCCATTCCCGTCGAGAAGCAAGCCGGTGACGCGCTGATCGGCGGCACCGTGAACGGCAGCGGGGCGCTGATCATGCGCGCCGAAAAAGTAGGCAACGAGACCTTGCTGGCGCGCATCGTGGCCATGGTGGCCGAAGCCCAGCGCAGCCGCGCGCCCATTCAGCGCTTGGCCGATCGCGTCGCGAGCTACTTCGTGCCGACCGTGATCGCGATCGCGACGCTGACGTTTTTGCTGTGGGCGCTCTGGGGTCCCGAGCCTTCGCTCGTCTATGCTTTGGTCAACGCGATCGCGGTGCTGATCATCGCCTGCCCGTGCGCGCTCGGGCTCGCGACACCGATGTCGATCATGGTGGCGACCGGCAAAGCCGCGACGCTCGGCGTGCTGTTCCGCAACGCCGAGGCGATCGAGCGGCTGCGCGCCGTCGATACGCTGGTGATCGACAAGACCGGGACCTTGACTGAAGGCAAGCCGCAGCTCGTCTCGCTCGAGCCCGCGCCCGGCTTCGACGAGGCGACGCTCTTGCGCCTGGCAGCCAGCCTCGAGCGCGCCAGCGAACACCCGCTCGCCGCCGCGATCGTGCGGGGCGCCCAGGTGCGCGCGCTGGCGCTGACCGATGTGCGCGACTTCCGCTCCCTGACCGGCAAGGGCGTGCAAGGCGTCGTCGAAGGGCGACGAGTCGCGCTCGGCAGTCGCGCGCTGATGGAAGCCGTCGGAGCGCGCGCCGAGAGTCTGCAGACGCGCGCCGAAGCGCTGCGCGTGCAGGGACAGACCGTGATGTTCGTGGTCATCGACGGACAGCTCGCGGGGCTCATCGGGGTGGCCGATCCGATCAAAGACGGCGCCGCCGAGGCGCTCGCCGCCCTGCGCGAGGCTGGCTTGCGCATCGTCTTGCTGACCGGCGACAACGCCACCACGGCGCAAGCCGTGGCGCGCGAGCTCGGCGTAAGCGAGCTGTTCGCCGAGCTCTTGCCCGAGCATAAAGCGGACAAAGTGCGAGAGCTGAAGGCCGCGGGGCGCGTGGTCGCGATGGCCGGCGACGGCATCAACGACGCGCCCGCGCTCGCGCAGGCCGACGTCGGCATCGCGATGGGCACGGGCACGGACGTAGCCATGGAGAGCGCGGGCGTCACGCTCGTGCGCGGGGATCTGCGCGGCATCGTGCGCGCGCGTCGCGTCTCCGAGCGCACGATCGCCAACATCAAAGAGAACCTGTTCTTTGCCTTCGTCTACAACAGCGTCGGCGTCCCGATCGCCTCCGGCGCGCTGTACCCGGCCTTCGGGATCTTGCTCTCGCCCATGTTCGCAGCGGCGGCGATGAGCCTGAGCTCCGTGTCCGTCATCGGCAACGCGCTCAGGCTTCGCGGCGCGCGCATCTGAGCCGCGCGCCGCGCCTCGTCACGACGGTGTCTCTCTCACGCAGCGCGACCGTATCGGTGCGATCTTGTGTGAGCTGCCTGAGAGACGATGCGGTTGGGCTCATAGCGAACCCAAGGCGCTGAGGTAAGGTGCCGGGCGCCCACTCTGCTCGGGCCGGACCGAGGCAGGGGTCTATAGGTGGAGGCCGGGGTCCCGCGTCTCGTGCAGGATGCGGACGACCTCGATGCGGCCGTCGGCGAGCTCCCGGTAGTATATGTCGTGCCGGCCCGCCTTCATGCGCCGATAGCCCGGCAGCACAGCAGCGGCGCTGCGATCCGGCCGCTTCGCGGCGCGTTCGAACGCCGCGCGCAAGGCGCTCATGTATCGCTTGGCTCGCGCTCTGCCCCAGCGCTGGACGCTGTACGCGCGGATCTCGAGAAAGTCGGTGCTCGCTAACTTCGAGAGGACGTAGCGCTTCACGGCTGTCCGGGCATCTCGTCGATCTCGTCGATCGCGGCGTCGACGTCAAAGTCCTCCTCAAGGCCGCTCTCCTCGCCCGCGATGAGCGCTTGCACGATCGCCTCCTCGTGCCGCTTCTTTGCTTCGAGCAGCC
>CAZYWR010001281.1:0-6989 GCA_964651185.1 uncultured Polyangiales bacterium | reverse complement strand
CGCATGATGTTCCGGCAGGGCAGCACCGATGGGCTGGTCGGGCCCGTGGGCATGGTCAAGTTCGTGGCGCGCAGCGGCAACTTCGTGCAGCTCGCGAACGTGCTGATCCTGATCAGCGTGGCGCTCGGCATGTTCAACCTGCTGCCGCTGCCCGCGCTCGACGGCGGGCGGCTGGTGTTCCTCGGCTACGAGATCGTCACGCGCCGGCGCGCCAACGAGCGCATCGAGACGATGGTGCACACGGTCGGGCTCGTGCTCTTGCTGTGCCTGATCGCGCTCGTGACGCTGCGCGACGTCGCCGGCTGACGATGGTGAGCACGGAGGAGGAAGTCGCACCGCCGCTCGCCTCTCAGGTCGCCCGAGACTAAGTCTGGGCGCACTGGAGGGACGGTATGCGCGGGTTCCGATTTGGAGTCGTGGTCATCTTCTTGAGCCTGGCGGGCGCGGCGTGCGCGCACGGCGGCTCACCACCGGGCAAGAGCGCGATTTCGGGCGCGAGCGTCGATGAAGCCGCGGCCAGCGCGAGCGCGCAGGTCAGCACGCGCGAGCTCGGTTACGACGCGGGTGGCACGCATCTCAAGGGCATGCTCGCGTACCCCGCGCACGCCGGCGGGCCGCGCCCGGGCGTGCTGGTGTTGCCCGAATGGTGGGGCCTCAACGATCATGGGCGGGAGCGCGCCCGCGCGCTTGCCGAGCTCGGTTACGTCGCACTCGCGGCCGACCTGTTCGGCGAGGGCAAGAACACCGAACACGCCGCGGATGCGCAAAAGATGATGATGGAGCTGATGAGTAACCAGGAGGTGGCGGCCCAGCGCTTCGAGGCCGCGCTCGCCACGCTCAAGGCCGACCCGCACGTCGACCCGAACAAGATCGCGGCGATCGGCTTCTGCATGGGCGGCGCGGTGGCGCTCGCGGCCGCGCGCCGCGGCGACGATCTCGATTTGGTGGGCGTCTTCCACGGCAACTACGCCACGCAGACGCCCATGCCGAAGGGCGCGTTCGCAGGCAAGATCTTCATCGCGCATGGCGCGGCGGACTCGTTCAACCCGCCCGACAAAGTGCAGGCGCTGAAGCAGGAGCTCGACGGTGCGGGCGCCCGCTATGAGATCGTCTCCTACGCAGGGGCCAAGCACGGCTTCACGAACCCCGCCGCCACCGAGCTCGGCATCAAGAACGGCCTCGACCTTGCCTACGACGCGCAGGCGGACGCGCAGTCGTGGGCCAAGCTACAAGAGCTGCTCCAAGAGGCGTTCCCCGAATCCTGAGCCGGACGCAAAGCGTATTAGCCGTCCTCGCCAAAGCCGTAGGCCGCCAGGATCTCGCGAGGGATACGGCGCGGCTTGCCGCTCCCGGGATCGATCAGCACCCAGGTGGTTTCGGCGCGTGCCAGCACGCTGCCGGCGCGCTTGAACAGCGTGCGCCGCAGCGAGCTGGCGGCGCTCAGGGTGTGGGCCCAGGTGATCGCCTCGAGCTCTTCAGCCTCGTGCGCGGGCGCGAGATAGTCGATCTCGTGACGGCGCACGACCCACAGCACGCCCAGCCGGCGCAGGCCGGCCGGCCCGAACCCCACCGCGTCCGAATGCGCGCGCGCCGCTTCATTGACCCAGCGCAGCCAGACCACGTTGTTGGCGTGGCCGAGCTCGTCAATGTCGCTCGGCGCCACGCGTAAGCGATGGACGTAAGCGTGGAGGCTCGGCTCGAACTCGATGCGCGCGGCCATGTCGTGGCGGGTGGTAGCAGCACCGCCAGGGCCGTCGACCCGGCGCAACGTCCAAGGCCGCCCCAGTCCACGCGCACGCAGCGCGCAGAGCGTGACAAGCTCGTGGCTTCGTTTAGCCTGAACTCATGAGTGCGCAGATCATCCAAGCCTACTACCGGTCGTTCAATGCGCGGGACTACACGGGCATGCTCGCGCTCCTGTCCGACGACGTCGTTCACGACGTCAATCAAGGCGCGCGGGAGGTCGGCCGCGATCGCTTCTCGGAGTTTCTGGAGCGCATGGATCGCTGCTACCGAGAGCTGGTCGAAGATCTGGTCGTGCTCGCGGATGAGGACAAGACGCGCTTTGCCGCCGAGTTCACCGTGATCGGCCGCTACCTGCAGCCGAGCGAGCCCGGTCTCCCCGAGGCACACGGGCAGAGTTATCGCCTTTTCGCGGGCGCATTCTTCGACGTCGAAGACGACCGCATCACGCGCGTGACGTCGTACTACAACATGCGCGAGTGGCTGGCCCAAGTGGGAGGCTGAGCGACCGCGTCCGGAGAGGTCGAGATGGAGATCGAAAGGCTCAGCGGGAGCGCGATCGCCCCCTACCTCGACGCGCTCGCGCGCCTGCGGATCGCGGTCTTCCGCGAATACCCGTATCTGTACGAGGGCACGCTCGCTTACGAGCGGAACTACCTGCACGACTTCGGCCGGAGCCCGCAGAGCACGCTGGTCATCGCGCGCGACGGCGCGGAGATCGTCGGCGCGTCCACCGCCGGACCGCTGCTCGAACACGGTGAGCGCGAGTCGCTCGCCCCCCCTTTGCGCGCGGCCGGCTACGACCCGGCGCGCGTGTACTATCTCGGCGAGTCGGTGCTGCTGCCGGCCTACCGAGGCCGCGGGATAGGCCATCGATTCTTCGATCACCGTGAGGCGGCCGCGCGCGGGGACGGCTTTTCGTGGAGCGCGTTTTGCGCCGTGGAGCGCCCCGATGAGCATCCGAGGAAACCGGCGCGTTACGTACCTCACGACGCGTTCTGGGCGCGCCGCGGCTACGTGCGCCGGCCCGAGCTCGTGACTATTTTTTCCTGGCGCGATCTCGACGAGCCGACCGAGAGCGACAAGCGCATGATCTTCTGGCTGAAGGAGCTCGAGCCGTGACGCTGCACGTGGCCAGCTGCGCCTATCCCATCGAACCGCTGGCGAGCTTCGCGGCGTTTGCCAGCAAACAGGCGCGGCTCGTCGCCGAGGCAGCGCGCGCCGGCGCGCAGCTCTTGGTCTTCCCCGAGTACGCGAGCGTGGAGCTCACCTCGACGTTGCCCGACGCACAGCGCGGCGCCTTGCACCGCGAGCTCTCGGCGCTCTCGGCCCTGCTCGCGCCCATGCTCGAGCTGTACGGGCAGCTGGCGATGCGCCACGGTGTGTACATCTTGAGCCCGAGCTTCCCCGAGCGGGTCGACACCCGCGACGGGAAAGATCGTTACCACAACCGCGCGCGGTTGCACGGGCCGAGCGGCGCGGCGGCCTTCGCCGAAAAGCTGCAGATGACGCGCTTCGAGAGCGAACAGTGGGGCGTGAGCGCCGGCGCGGTGGCGCGCGTGTTCGAGACCGAGCTCGGCGTTTTGGCGGTGGCCATCTGCTACGACGCCGAGTTCCCACTGCTCGTGCGCCGTCAAATCGCGGCCGGCGCGGACCTCGTGCTCGTGCCGAGCTGTACGGACACCTTGGCCGGCTATCACCGCGTGGCGATCTCGTGCCGCGCTCGCGCGCTGGAAAACCAGTGTTACGTGGTGCAGGCCGCGACCGTGGGCGACGCGCCCTGGTCGATCCCGCTCGATCGCAACGTCGGTGCGGCCGGCGTGTACGGCCCCGTCGAGCAGGAGCTCTTCCCCGATGGCGTGGTCGCCCAGGGCAAGCTCAACGACTCGGGCTGGGTGTACGCCGATCTCGACCTCGGCGCGGTCGCGCGGGCGCGCCGCGACGGGCAGGTCCACAACCATCGCGATTGGGATCTGCCGCGCCATCTCCAGGGCGCGATCGAACGGGTGCCGCTCGCCTGAGCGATCCGAACACTTGTCGCGCAGCCGGCGCCTTTCCTACACTCCGCGCGTCTCTATACGGAGCGCGCGCCCGCGTCGCGCCAACAGGAGTTGCGAACTCATGGCGCGTCTTCCTCTCTCGCTGGTGGTGCCGTGCTCGCTCCTGCTCGCGGCGCTCGCGGGCACCGCCGCGGCCCAGGCCCCCGAACGATCCGCGCTCGAACACGCGCACGAAGCGCCGCCCGCGGGCAGTGCAGCCGCGCAGGCCGGCAACACGGGACCTGCGCAGCTGCGCACGCCGACCGATCCGCGCGAAGATCCGGCCCGCCGCTATCTGTTCTTAGGCGCGGGCTGGCGCTTTGTGCGTGTGCCTTCTTGGCTGCTCAAGGCCTATCATGCCGAGGCAGGTCCCTCGATCGGCACGCCGGCGTCGATCTTCGGCGAGTTCGCGTTTCGCCGCGACGGCTTTCAGGTCTTGGCCAACGTCGGCTTCGTCAAATGGAACTTCGCCGGCCCGTTTCAGTGGAAGGGCCATCCCATCGACGACACCGAATGGATCGCAGCGCGGCTCAACTTCCTCGTGCTGAGCAGCGCGATCACGTGGTCCACGTCGTTCAGCGACTGGTTCCAGCTCGAGTACGGGCTCGAGGCCGGCATGGCCTTCGTGTTCGGCGACGCGACCCGCAGCGAAGCCGTGAAGCAGGCGAACGGCAAGTGGGCCAAGTGCGACACGTGGGCGTCCGACAGCCCCAATCCGTCCGATATCCTCTACAATCCACGTTTGCCTAACCCGACGCCGGAGCAGAAGCGCTACTGCGACATCCCGGTCGGTCCGGCCGACGCGCCGCCGCCTGCCACCAACGGCCCGAACGAGTCCGGGGCGCATTACGGCGTCAAGGCGCGCCACGGGATCTTGCACGGCGGCGGCGTGCCGCGCGCGGTCCCGCTGCTCGGCCCGCGCTTGTCGCTGCGCTTCAAGCCGATCCATCAGCTCGTCTTGCGCGTCGATGTACCGCTGCCGATGGTGCCGTTCGGTTTCATGGGCGGAATCTCGGCACAGTACGGCTTCTGAGCCCTCACGTGCGCAGTTGCTGCGGCGATGGCCGCATGCGACAACGGCAGGCGATGCTTCGAAGCCGCTCCATGCTGTGGTGCTCGCGCACGGTCGTGTGCGCGGGCGGCATCCTGCTCGCGTTGGGGGCCGTGACCGCGCTCCTACCGCACTTGCGCGCGCGCGCCGAAGCCGCCGCCAACGAGCGCGCGCGGCGCGCGCAGGTGTTGGTTAAGGGCGAGGGAGTCGAAGTGACGATCGGAGAGGTCGAAGACGCGCTCGCGCAGTTCGGTCCGATTCTGCGTGCGCGCTACAAAGATCCCGAGCAGCTCAAAGAGCTCGTGAACAACCTGGTGCGCACCCAACTGTTGGCGGCCGAGGCCGAGCGCCGCGGCTACGAGCGCAACCTGGCCGTGCGCCACACCGTCAAAGACAGCGCCGCCCAGGCCTTGGTGCGCGCCGAGATCGATGAGAAGATCACGCCGCAAGCGATCCCGCTCGAAGACGTGCGCAGCTACTACGACGCGCACGAGGCGGACTTCCATCATGTCGCCATGCGGCGCGCGAGCGTCATCCTGCTCGACAGCGAAGAGGCGGCGCGCGCGCTCCTGCCCGAGGCCCGCGCCGCGGACGCGCGCGGCTTCGCGGAGCTGGCCAAGCAGCGCAGCAAAGATCCGGAGGCCAAGGCGCACGGCGGCGACCTCGGTTACTTCGCGCGCGAGCCGCTCACAAACGGCTCGGAGGCCAGGGTCGACCCTGCCCTGCGCAAGGCGACCTTCGCGCTCAAAGAGGTCGGCGACACCAGCCCCGCGCCCGTGGCCGCCGAGGGACGGTACGCGATCGTGCGCGTCACCGGCGAGCGGCCCGAGCGCCACGTGGAGCTGAACGACGCCGCGCCGGCGATCCGCGCGAAGCTCTGGCGCGAGCGGCGCGACAAAGCGCTCAGCGAGCTCTATGCCCGGCTGCGCGCGCGCGACAAGCCCCAGGTGTTCGCCGAGCGCGTGGAGCTCATCAGCTTCGACGACATGGAGCGCCGGCCGAGCGGCTTCGCGCCCGACCCCATCCCCGCTCGTACCGCCGAGCCGTCCAAGCCATGACGCGCGACGACGCCCTGGAGCGTGAGCGCGCGCTCGTGCGCGAGCTCCTCTCGTGGCACCGGCGCCTGAACGACAGCCACTTTCGCGGCGCGCTCGCGACGCCGCAGATAGCACTCGGCGACGCCGGCTCGTTTCTCGCGCGCTGGCTGCGCGAGGCGCGCACGATCGAGTTCTCGCGCCCCTTCCTCGAGCGGGCGGAGGGCTGGGGCGTGGTCATCGAGGTGCTCAAGCACGAGATGGCGCATCAGTACGTGCACGAGGTTCTGTGCGCGGACGAGCCCGCACACGGGCCGGCCTTTCGCGCCACCTGCGAGCGGCTCGGGATCGACGCGCGCGCGAGCGGCGTGCCTTCGCTCGAGCTCGACGACGATGGCAAGCGCGTGATCGAGCGCGTGCACAAGCTGCTCGCGCTCGCCGAGAGCGACAACCGCCACGAGGCCGTGGCCGCCGCAGCCGCCGCGCAGCGCCTGATGCTGCGGCATAATCTGGCGTTGCCGAACGCGCGCCTGGACTCCGGCTATGGCTTTCGCCAGCTCGGACGCGTGACGGGCCGCGTGACGGAATGGGAACGGCGGCTCGGCAACGTGCTGCGCGAGCACTTCTTCGTCGATGTGATCTGGGTGCCGGCGTACCGTGCACAGGAACAGAAGCGCGGCAGCGTAATGGAGGCGATAGGCTCCCGCGAGAACCTCGATCTCGCCGCCTACGTCTACGACTTCCTCACGCGCACGGCAGAGCGCCTGTGGCGCGTGCACAAGGCCGCCCACTGCATCCGCGGCGACACGGACCGGCGCACGTACTTGGCGGGCGTGATGAGCGGCTTCGCGCAGAAGCTCGCCGAGCAGGCGCGCGCCGACAAGGCCCAGGGCTTGGTCTGGGTGCCGCACGCCGGTCTTCGCGCCTACACGAAGAAGCGCCATCCGTACCTGCGCACCGTCTCACATCGCGGCCACCGCCGCCGCGACGTGTTTGCGCACGGCCAGCGCGCCGGGCGCGAGGTCGTCTTGCATAAGGGCGTCAGCAGCCGCGCTGGCGGCGGCGAAACCAAGCTCCTGCGCGGCTAATTCCAGCGTGCGATACGTCGCGCGCGCCTGCGAA
>CAZYWR010001280.1:0-2383 GCA_964651185.1 uncultured Polyangiales bacterium | reverse complement strand
GGGGCGGCCGAACTGCCGCCCGAGGCGCTGAGTAAGCGAGACGACGCCGACCTCGCCTTCTTACAGACGTTCTGACTGAAAGGGCGGGGTCGTCCGTGCCCGGATGAGCCCGCTGTCCGAGTTCCGCCGATGGCTCAGCGGATCTGGATGTTCGGGGACGGCGGCGGGGCCATGCCGCTGCCGATGTGGAAGCTGGGGTGCGGCGGCTGGTTGTAGGCGGTCTGTTCGCCGGAGACCTGCATGCGGTACTGGGGATCGTGCATCAGAGTGTAGATGCGGCGCGCAGTGACGGCGGTGGTCGTGTAAAGGCGCAGCGCGGTGTTGTCGGCTTCGCGCCAGATGACCTCCTCGCGCCAGTCGCCGAGCATGTCTGCGGTCAGCACGGGGGTGGACTTCGTGCCGTTGTTGGAAGCGCAGTTGGCGCAGTGGAGCAGGGCTCCGGCGTGGCCGTACTTGGTGATGGAGGTACCGTCCTCCAGTTCGCGCGTCTCGTCGGCGTCCCAGTACATGAGGAAGTTCTGCGAGGAGGGCTTGGCGCCGATATTGGCGTTGGTGCTGGCGGAGAGCAGGCCGTCGACGCTGGAGGACCACATCTCCGCGCCGGGGTTTTCCGCGAAGATGTCGTCGGCGACGCAGCGGCCGGTGTCGGCACCGTTGATGGGCCCCTGCTCGAGCACCGCGCACGTCTTCGCGTCTCGCAGGTGATAGGCGGGATGCTTGCCGTCCTCGTTGCACATGAAGAACTCGAGCCCGGGGCGGGACGGGACGAGGTCGCCCACATGCTCGGCGTCCCCATGTCCGAAGCCGGTCGAGCAAAGACCCTTACCGTCGTGATCGATAGCCATGGCGCCGTACATGATCTCTTGGCCAGGATCATCGTCGACGTTGGCGACGGTCATGCTGTGCGAACCTTGACCCGTGTAAGGATGCCCGGCGGCGTCCGAGGGCGTGACGTCGCTGTCGAACTTCCAGAGCTGAGTCATCTTCCCGTCCCGGAAGCTCCACGCGACGAGCGTGGTGCGCGTGTAGTAGCCGCGCGCCATCACGAAGCTCGGCAGCCCGGTGTCATCCAGATAAGCCGCGGTGCCGAGGAAGCGATCGACGCGGTTGCCGTAGGAGTCTCCCCAGGCGGAAACCGTGCCGCGGGGCACGTCGAAGTTCACGGTGGCGCGCTCTGCACCGGTCGCGCCGTCGAACACCGTCAGATATTCTGGGCCCGACAGGATGTAACCATCCGCGTTGCGATAGATGGCCGCGTCGTCGTCGTCAGCCGCGGGGCCGAGCGAGAGGAAACGCCCCTGGCCATCCTTGGTGCCGGGCGCGGTCTTCACGGCGAGCTCTGCCCGCCCGTCGCCGTCGAAGTCGTGCACCACGAACTGCGTGTAGTGCGCGCCCGCGCGGATGTTCGGGCCCAAGTCGATGCGGAAGAGCCGTGTTCCGTCGAGCTTGAGCGCATCGAGGAACACGTCGCTCGTGACGCCTTTTTGCGAGTTGTCCTTGGCGTCGTTCGGCTCCCACTTGAGGTAGAGCTCGTACACGCCGTCCCCGTCGGCGTCGCCGACGCTGCCGTCGTTGGCGCTGTGGTCGCCGGAAGGTGGCGAGAGGGGGATGCGCAGATAGTTCTGCGCCCACACGCCCGCGCTCTCGAGCTCCTCGCCCTCGACTCCGTTCACCACCGGACGCACCGCGTAATGCGCGTCCGCCGCGCCGCTGACGTCCTGATAGTTCGTGCTGTCGGCCACGTTCGCGAGCTTTTGGCCGTCGCGATAGAGGTTGTAGGTGATGGCGCTCGGATTGCCGGCGTACTCGAAGCCGAGCATGCGCCAGCCGACGTAGTTTCCGCGCTCCGTGGCGACCGCGACCAGGCCGCGGTTCAAGCGCTCCATCTGGTAAAACCCGCCACCGCCCGCGCCTGAACCCATGTCGCGACTACTTGGACCGCCATCGAGCGCGCTCGGATGAGGAGCGGTGGGGCTGGCGCTTCCTTCGGCCGAGGCATCCTGGAAGACTCCGCGTCCCGGTCGCGCCGTTGCGCCATCGCTCTCACCGATCTTCGCGCCACCCGCCTGCACGGTAGCGTCCGCGCCCGTCCCCACGCGATGGCCATCGTCCGCGCACGCAGCGCTGAACAGAAGCAGGCAAAACAGCGCACGACCGGCAGGGGGGCCTCGCATGGACGAGATCACAGTGGCCGCAGGAGCCGCGTTCGGGTCAAGGCAATTGCCGCGGGGGTGGAGCTCGCGCTCCGAGCGCCACGTACGCTATCTCTCCGAACTACGAGCGTGTCGGCTCATGCGGCGCCTGCGGGCGCTCGCGACTGCCCGCGGACATCGTGAAGATGCATGCTCGGATCGACCGCGCCGGAGTCGATGCGCTACCGTAG
>CAZYWR010001279.1:0-11048 GCA_964651185.1 uncultured Polyangiales bacterium | reverse complement strand
TGATCGTGCGCGAGCGCGTGGACGCGGCGGTGATCGACTGGAAGCTGCCGGACGTGCAGGGGGACGAAGTCATCCGCCTCTTGCGCACCTGGGAGCAGGTCCGGGACTTGCCCGTGCTGTTGATCACGGGCGCCCCCGCCGAGAACTTATCGCACATCAGCGAGCAGCTCCCGGACGTTCGCGTGCTGTCCAAAGAAGGCCTGCGCGCTCAGCTCCTGCCGACTCTCGGCGCAGTCCTGGGGAGCGGCAGCACGTTACGTGGGCTCTCGCCCGTCGCTGCGGCCGAGGGCGAGCTCAACGGGTCTGCGCGCGGGAAGGAGCACGATCTCGTCGCGCAGCTGCTCGCCCAGCTCGCCGGCACGGCGACGCTGGCGCGCGCCGTTTGGGACGAAGCGGCACACGGCGCGTTCGAGCGCGTCGGCGACTTGGTGCAGACGCTCAGGCTCTTGGCTGGGCAAGCTCGCTTGCTCGGGCTCGGTGAGGTCGCCAGCTTGGTACAGGCGTTGGCCGACACGTTCGACGCGCTGCCGAAGAACAAGAAGATCCCCGGCGACGTGCGGCGCGCGGTCGAACGCGGCATCGGCGCATTCTCGGCGCTCGTGCACGCTGGCGACGGGACCTTCACCATCCCGCCCGAACCGCTGATCGGCGCGCTGCAGAAGGCCCGCGCGACGCTCACCGTGTGAAGGACACAGGCGGCCTTGAAAGCCGCGCGACGCGAAGGCGCCTGCGGCGATCACCGGCCCCGGGTTGGCGCGGCGCATATCTTGGATACGAACGGCGCCATCAGCTTCGGCCTGGAGCCGACATTCGATTGGCTGGTTCGCGATGACGGCGTCGCCCTAGCGCGGCAGCCAGGCGTAAGCCGCGGCGAGCGCATCACGCGCGCCCGCGCCGAGCGGCTCACCGTGCCCCATCACGAGACCGTCGAATGGAAGCGCCAGCAGTTCGTCCACGCTGCGCCGTGCTGCCCGCCGATCGGAGAAGGCGGTCCAGCGAAGCACGCGGCTCAATGCGACGCGATCGTAGAATCCCATCGCGCTCGTGTACATCTGCGTCCAGCGGTGCGGAGGCCGTCCGATGTTGTGCAAAAGGTCTGCGACCAACAACGTGCGCGAGGGGCGATAAAAGAGCGCGCTCTCTTCCAGACGGAAGCCGGCGATGGCGTGCTCATCCACAATCTCGGCGAAGGCCGGCTCCGCCACAGCGCCATGCACGCGATCGATGCGCAGATCGGGACGCTTCGCCGCCAAGTGCGCGGGCGCGTGCACGCACGCCGAGGGGAAAGCTCGGGCCCAGTCGCCGATGCGCAAGTGATGGAACAGGTTGGGCGCATACAAATGTCTGACAGAGCCCAACGCCTCGACGGCCGCGCGCCGCGCAGGCGTGAGGCGGATCGGCGAGTAGAGGAGCAAGCCGCCATCGGGCAGACGCAGCACCGTCATGGTCGCGCTGAGCTGCAGGCCGAGAAAGCGCACCGGCTCGCTCTCGAGCCAAACGCCCTCCGCGAACGGACGTAGTCCAGCGCCAGCCACCGCAGAGTCTGCTTGCATGTTCGGCCTCACGAGCTCCCTGCATTCCCGTGTGTCTCGATGCGGCGCGGCGTGCAGGAAGAGGATCGCCGCGCGCTACTTCTTCGCGACGCTCCAGCGCGGGCCGCCCGGCGTGTCCTCGAGCTCGACGCCCGCCTCCGTGAGCAAGTTGCGGATGGCGTCGGCCTTGGCGAAGTCCTTCGCCTTGCGCGCCTCGAGCCGCAGCGCGAGCAAGCGGTCCACGGCGCCGTCGCCGCCGCGCCCGGCCGCCTCTTGCGCAGGCGCGCTCGCGTACTCGGCGATCAACTGCGGGTAGAGGCGCGGCTCCGCGATCTCGACGCCGAACACCGCCACGTGGCGCACCAGCGTGCGGTACACGGCGAGCAGCGAAGCTGGGTCCGCGCACTGCTCGATGCCGCCCGCATAGAGCGCGTTCACGTAATCGAACAGCGCGGCGAGCGCGTTCGGCGTGTTGAGATCGTCGTCCATCGCCTCGAGAAAGCGCGTGAGAAAGGCCGTCGTCAGCGCCGCGTACGCGCCGGCACAGTATTGATGGCGCAAGCGCGGGACGCGCTCTTCGGGCGGGCGCTGCGACGCGTATTGGCCGCGCGGTAAGGTCACGTCGCTCGCGTCCCGCAGCTTTTCGGCGAGCACGCTGACGAGCTTCTTGACGCGCGCGTAGCCTTGCGCCGTCTGCGCCATCAGCTCCCAGCTGAACGGCAGTTTGGCGCGGTAATGCTGCGTGGCGAAGAACCAGCGCACCTCGTCGTGGCTGTGCCGCGCGAGCATCTCGTCCACGCCGATCACGTTGCCGAGGCTCTTCGACATCTTCACCTCTTTGAGATCGAGGTGCTCGGGGTGGAGCCAATAGCGGACCCACGGTCGTCCGCACAGGGGCTCGCTCTGCGCGATCTCGTTTTCGTGATGGGGGAACAGATTGTCGACCGCGCCGCCGTGCACGTCGAAGTGCGGCCCGAGCAGCGCCGAGCTCATCGCCGAACACTCGATGTGCCAGCCGGGCCGCCCCTGGGGCCAGGTCGAATGGCCCGAAGGCCAGCTCGGCTCGTCGCCCTCGGTCGGCTTCCAGAGCGTAAAGTCGGCCGGGTGGCGCTTGCGCGCGACGTCTTCTTCGACGCGCCCGCTCGCGCCGACCTGCGTCGCGTCGAGTCGATTGCCCGAGAGCTGGCCATACGGCTCGTAGGTGCCGACCTCGTAGAACACCTCGCCGCCGACGACATACGCGTGGCCTTTGTCGATCAGCCCTTCGATCATGCGCACCTGCTCGTCGACGAAGTCCGTGGCGCGCGTGTAAGCCGCGTAGTCTTTGATGTGGAGCTTGCGGCAGTCGGCGCGAAAGGCGGCGATATTGCGTTCAGCCAGATCGACCGGGCCTTCGCGCTCGTTCGCGCGGGCGATGATGCGATCGTCGATGTCGGTGTAGTTGATGACGCTCACCACGTGGTAGCCGCGGTACTCGAGGTAGCGGCGGAACATGTCCCAGAAGCAATACGTGCGCGCGTGCCCGATGTGCATCGGCGCGTACACGGTCAGACCGCACGTGTAGATCCGCACGACCTTCGGGTCGGCCGGCTCGAACGGCTCTTTCTTCTTGGTCAACGTGTTGTGGACGTAAAGCGCCATCGCGCGGCTTGATACGCCGGCCATCGAGCGCGCGCAATCGACCCCTGGACCGCCGGCGCACAGCCCGCCCCCCCCCCAAGCGGACGTGCCGCGCCCCGCCCAGATCCCGCAAGGTAGAGCCCCCTCAGGTCCTTGGCTGGAGACGATGGCAGTGAGCAGCAGCCGGCGCGCGCCGCCCGGGCCCCTCGAGACGGGGCACGCGGACGAAGTCATTGTGGCGTTGAGCGACATCGAGATCGGAGCCGGCGGGCCCACGGACGACTTCCCCCAGAGCGCGTGGCTCGGCGAGCTGATCCTCCGCTACTGTGAAGGCGCGTTCGCCGATGTGCCGGTCACGCTCGTGCTCAACGGCGACACCCTCGATCTGCTCAAGACCAGCATCGACGGCGCCTGGCCCACGCACATCGACGCTTCCATCGGCCTGGCCAAGCTCGCGCGCATCGCCCCCGTGCATCGCGCGTTCTTTGCTGCGCTCGCCGAGTTCGCCGCCCACAAGCGCGCGCGGCGTCACATCGCCTTCGTCCTCGGCAATCACGACCCCGAGCTGTGCCTGCCCGAAGTACAGGGAGCCGTGCGCGCGCTGTGCGGCGGCGCGAGCGAGGAGGCGCTCAGTTTTCCGGGGCTTTCGCTGCGCATCGGAGATGTGCACATCGAGCACGGTTGTCAGGCCGACCCGCTGTTCACGTTCGATCCCAATGCGCTGACGCTCGAGCACGAAGGCCGCCGCCTCTTGAACCTGCCCTGGGGCTCGGTGGCGCTGCTCGAGGTCGCCATCCCGCTCACGCCGGTGCTTTATCACCACGATCGGCTGAAGCCGCGCGACCAGCTGCTCGAGCTCTTGCCCGAGCTCAAGCGACTCTTGATCGGCGCGTTCTGGCGCTACTGGACGCGCGACTACTGGCAGCACTACCTCGCAGCCCAAGATCCTCTGCGCCGCCTGAGTTGGACGATGCTGCGAGAGATCGCCTATCGCTTCGCCGCGGGCGCGATGGACGTCAATCTCGGCGACACCTACCAGCGCCTGGTCAAAGCAGACGATCAGGTGCGCGTGTGCATCGTCGGCCACGCCCATGAGCCCGCTTGGTACAGCGCGGGGCCCAAGAAGCTCTTGCAGACGGGTTGCTTTCGCAACGAGTTCGCCATTCTGGAGGGCGGCCGCCGGCAGGAGCTCCTGCCCAAGGTGTACGCCGAGGTCTACATGCGCCGCGGGCGCGCGATACGCTCGCATTTGGTCGAAATCGACGCGCCGGCGCCGCCCGCGGGCTACATCCCGGACTCGCTGTTCGCGGTCGGCGAGGAGCTGCGCAAGCTGCTGGAGCAGCGCAATCTCGCCGGCGACGCGGAGCGGGCCGCGCGCGAACACCAGGAGGCGCAAGAGGCCGAAGCGGCCGACGCCGCGCGCAAGCGAGAAGACAGCCCCTGGTCGCACCGCTTCGACTTCTTGCACACCTTGCAGCGCGCGCTTTCGAGCGCGCCGAACAAGCCCTGACCGCGCGGCACGCGGCAGATGCGGAGGGCGCCTGCGCGCGGCCTTGTTTGCGCTGCCCGCGCGCGCCGGTACCATGGGCGCTCCTATGAGCCACGCCGAAGCGCCCCTGAAGCCGTTTTCCATGGATGAGCTCGTCGCCCTCTGCAAGCGGCGCGGCTTCATCTTCCCCGCCAGCGAGATCTACGGCGGCATCAACGGCTTCTGGGACTTCGGGCCGCTCGGGGTCGAGCTGCGCAACAACCTGCGCGACGCCTGGTGGCACGATATGGTGCGGAGCCCTCCGCCCGGCCCCGACGGCAAGCCGCTCAGCATGTTGGGCGTCGACACCGCGATCGTGCAGAACCCGAAGGTGTGGGAGGCCTCGGGCCACGTGGCCGGCTTCCACGATCCGATGCTCGACTGCCGCGAGTCGAAGCGCCGCTACCGCGCCGATCACGTGCTGGTGTTTCGCCACCAGAGCGACCCGGCGCTCCCCATGGTCGCCTTCGTCGATGGCGAGCGAGAAGAGGCGGAGAAGCGCCTGAGCAAGCTGCTCAAGGGCAAGCGCCCCGAAGAATTCGAGGTCATGCCGATCCTCTCGCTCCCGGTCGCCGAGTACGCGAACGTGTACGGGCCGGACGCGAAAGAGCGCGGCACGCTCACCGAGCCGCGCCAGTTCAACCTGATGTTCAAGACCTACGTGGGCGCGATTCAGAGCGACGAGAACGTCGCCTACCTGCGGCCTGAGACCGCGCAAGGCATTTTCCTGAACTTCAAGAACGTGGTCGACACCTCGCGCGTGAAGGTGCCGTTCGGCATCGCGCAGGTCGGCCGCGCCTTCCGCAACGAGGTCACGCCGCGCAACTTCATCTTTCGCTCGCGCGAGTTCGAGCAGATGGAGATCGAGTGGTTCTGTCACCCGGACGAGGCGCGCACCTGGTTCGAATTCTGGTCGAACCTGCGCGCCACGTGGTGGAGCGGCGTAGGGCTCACGAGCGGGAACCTGCAGGTGCGCGCGCACGAGCGCGACGAGCTCGCGCAGTACGCGAAAGAGGGCGCCGGCACGGTCGACATCGAGTATCGCTTCCCCTTCACCTACCCCGGCTTCGGCGAGCTCGAAGGCGTCGCGCACCGCAGCGACTACGACCTGCGCCAGCATCAGACCTTCTCGAAGACGAATCTCTCTTACTTCGACACTGACACGCAGCAGCGCTTCGTGCCGCACGTGATCGAGCCGTCGGCGGGCCTTTCGCGCGGGGTGCTCGCGCTCTTGTGCGAAGCGTATACGCCCGATCCTTCACGGCCGAGTCAGGTCTATCTCAAGTTCCATCCGCGCATGGCGCCGCTCAAGGCGGGCATCTTCCCGTTGGTGCAGAAAGACGGCATGCCCGAGGTCGCGCAGAAGCTCTACGACGAGCTCGCGCGCCGCTATCCTTGCCAGCTCGACATGAAGCAGACGATCGGCAAGCGCTACGCGCGCATGGACGAGGCCGGCACACCTTACTGCTTCACGATCGACGGCGATACGCTGAAGGATCAGACGGTCACCGTCCGGCACCGCGACACCCAGCAACAAGAGCGCATCGCGCTCGACCGCGTGCTGGCCTTCTTGAGCGAGCGCGTGGGCTGATTCGCAGCCGAAGTGCGCCGCGTACAGCACGGGGCTGTTCCGCGGCAGGCCGGGGCCGTGTCAGTTTGACGGCTCTTCGCGCCTGCACGAAGCTGCGCCTGCCAAATTGACAAGCCTCTGTAGCGAGAGCCGCGGTGCGCGGGCGGAGATCACGTGCGTTCTCGCGGTCGTCACGCGTGGCACGCGCGTTGCTCGATGCGCCGCAGGATGCGGCGAGCGAGCGGTGCAGGCCCCCACATTTCGTCGCGTTCGTCGCGTAGATCCGCGGCGCGCGCGTCTCTCGGATGGAGCGGCGCGCTCTGGGTGCTCCTCGCGCTGGCTGGCTGCTACGGAGGCGACCCTGAGTCGCTGGACGGCGAGCAAGCGCAGCTCGCGAGCGCAAGCGCGGAGCAGCCGGACCAAGCGGCCGACGCGGACGCGGGTCCGAACGCGCCCACGGACCCGCAACAGGAGCAGGCGGAGTTCGTCGCCGACGTGGTGCGCGAGCTCGACGCGCTGTACGGCGATGCCGCAGCGCCGAGCCAGCGCGCGCAGGGCGAGCGCGGCGCGGCCGATCCCGGCGCCGAAATCAACCCAGAGGCCATCGAGTTCGCGCGCTTGCTGGCGCAACAACTGGAGGCGGCCGCCCCCTCCGATGCAGGGCGCGCGCCCGCGTCCCAAGCAGACGACGCCGGCGCCACAAGCAGCCAGCATCCCGCGCTGCTCCAGCAATGACCGCGCCGCGGAGTACGCACGACGCAGCAGCTCGCGCGAGGAATCATCCTCCGCAAAGCCGGAGGTCTTGGAGCGCTCGAGCCGCGCGCCTCAGAAGTCGGGGCGACGCAGCAGCCCCGATCCGCCCTTGCTCGCGCCCTTCGCCGTATGGGCGGAGCGCGCGGGCTTGAGCGGCTTCTTCTCGGGCAGCTGCGCCATCGAGATCGCGTACCGCCCGTCGCGGGACGAGTCGTGCAGGACGCGCCAGCTCTCGTGGTCCGGCGCTTCGACCGTGATCTCGCGCGGACCGGAGTCGCGCGAGAAGCGCAAGCTCGTGCCCTCGACCGGCACGCCGTCCGCGCGCACGGTCGCGCCTTCGGGCACGCCGAAGAGTTCGACCAATACTTCGGAGGCCGGCGCGGGCGCGCCCGCCGGCTGCAGGGCGGGCGCGCTCACGGAGGCCGCCGTGCGCGCGCCGCTCTCGGCGCGCATGGGTGCACGCGCGTTCGAGGCCCCGCCGGATACGAAGACACTCCCGGCCAGCGCGAGGAGCGCGATCCCGAGCATGATCCAGCGCACGCGCGCGCGCGCCATGCCGGGCACGATGGCGCGCGTGGGCGCCCCGGGCTCGCTGAGCAGCCGAGCAACCGTAGGCGTCAGCGACGCGTCGGGCTCCGTCTCCTCGTTGTCGTCGCTCGTGCGCTGTTGCGAAGGCGTGAGGAAGCGGCGAGGGAGCGAGTGCGCCGCGAGCTCCGGCTCGGCAGCGACCAACGCCGCGATCGCCGAGCGCATCTCCTCCGCCGTCTGAAAGCGCTTCGCAGGCTCGCGATCCAGGGCCTTCGCCACGAGGTCGGAGAGCGCTTGCCCGAGCTCGGGGCGAAAGGTCATGAGCGGGATCTGCGGCGCGTTGAGCACGGCCACGATCAAGTCGGCAGCATTATCCGCATGGAACGGCAGCCGACCCGCCAGCGCCTCGAACATGAGCGCGCCCAGGCTGTAGATATCGCTGCGCGTGTCGGCCATCTTGCCGCGCGCCTGCTCGGGTGAGACGTACTCGGGCGTGCCCATCACCACGCCCTCGCGCGTGATCGTGTGGCCCTGGCCGCGGGCGGTGCTGCGCGAGACACCGAAGTCGAGCAGCTTCGGGAACATGGTGCCGTCGGGGTTGCGCACCAGGAAGATGTTCTCGGGCTTCATGTCGCGATGCACGACGCCGGCCGCGTGGACGGCCGACAGCCCCTGCAGAGTCTCATCCATCAAATTCAGGAACGTGACCACACCGAGCGGCTCGCCGACCACCATGCGCTCCGAGAGCGGCACGCCCGAGAGCAGCTCCATCACGATGTAAGGCTCGTGGCTGTCGCTGCCGAAATCGCTAATGTAGACGATGTTGCGGTGGCGCACCGAGGCGGCGATCTGAGCTTCGCGCTGGAAGCGTTTGACCGTCCGATCGACATTTCCGCCGCGCACGTTGAGCAGCTTGATCGCGACGAGCTGCTTCAACGCGACGTGCTCCGCGCGCCAGACCGTCCCCATGCCGCCGATGCCAAGCGGGTGAATCAGACGGTACTTACCGCCGACCACATCTCCAGCCCGAGCCATCCTTCGTTTACTCCGCTGCTTTGCCTTAGGGTACCATCGAACTTGGGTATGACGGGTCTCCGAGCGGCGTGGGGCACGTGGGCAGCCTCGCTCGTTTTGCTGATTGGCAGCGCGATCACCAGCGTCGGACGTGCGCAGGATGCGCAGCAGACCGCGCTGGCGCGCACCTTGTTCGAGGAGGGTGTGTCGCTTGCAGACCGAGGCGACTGGGTAGGTGCAGCGGACCGCTTCGAACGCGCGCACTCACTCAAGCCTACCCCGGGCATCGCCTACAACTGGGCGAGCGCGCTGCGCGAGACCGGCAAGCTCTTGCAGGCGCAGGAGCTGTTGATGAGCGTGACGCGCGACGCCCACGCCGACGCAGAGCTGAAGCATCAAGCCGGGCAGGCGCTGAACGCGCTCTCCCCGCGCATCGCGCGCCTGAAGCTGCACGTGGCGCCCGCCGCGGCGGGCGACGGCGAGACGCGCCATGCCGACGGCGAACCTGACCGATCGACGCGGGTCGAGGTCGACGGCGCGAGTTGGCCGCGCGCGGCGTGGGACGTGTGGTCGCCCATCGATCCGGGCGCGCACGTCGTGCTGCTCAAGCGCGATGAGGCCGAGCTGCGGCGCGTGGAGCTCTCGCTGGCGGAGGGGGAGCAGCGCGAGCTCGTGCTCAGCGAACACGCTGCACAGAGCGCAGGGCCGCTCGCGTCGGGCGCAGGGCTCGCGCCAGGTGCCGACGCCGGTGAACCGACGAAGACCCCTCTGTACAAACGGTGGTGGCTTTGGGGCGCCGTGGGCGCCGTGGTCGCAGGCGGCGTGATCGCAGCCGCGGTCGTGGCCACACATCACGGGGCGCAAAGCGCGTCTCCCGTGGCGGGCAATGCGATGCCAGGAGTCCTTCGATGGTGAAGTTCGGCCATTCTGCGCTCCTGCTATCGATGAGTCTGCTCGCGTGTGCCTCCGACACGAAGCCGCTCACGCAGCTCGTGCTCGTCGCGGACACCGACATCTCCGAGATCGATCGCATCGAGTTCGCCGTGGTGGGCGCGCAGCCTGACGCCGCGGAGGCGACGCGCACGGCGGACAGCGGCCCGAGCTACGTGACGATCGTGCGAGATCAAGGGACGCTCGGTCCAGTCACGGTCACGGCGCGCGGCTACGCAGGCCAAACCGCGCTGATCGAGCGCGTGCAGATCGTCTCGTTCGTGCGCGACGAGACGCTGGTGGTCCCGCTACACCTGGTCGCGCGCTGCCGCGACGTCAGCTGTGGCAACGATGAGACCTGCAGCGAATCGGGCTGCGTGGAGCGCGAGCTCGCCGCGAGTCAGCTCGCGCCCTGGTCCGGACAACCGCCGGGCTTGGCCAGCACCTCCGATGCCGGCCCCGCGCAGGATGGGGGAGAAGACGACGCGGGCGCCCGAGACGCGGGGCCCGAAGACGCGGCGCCGCAGGACGCGGCGCCGCAGGATGCCGGTCCGCAAGATGCGGACGCGCAGGACGCCGGAAGCGACGCCCAGACGCGCGACGCCGGGTTTCCGATCTTCCGCCAGTGCGGGGGTCGCTGGGTCGACGTCCAAACGGATCCGAACAACTGCGGCGGCTGCGGGGACGCCTGCAACAAGAACCAAGAGTGCCTGGCTGGCACGTGCGTGAAGAAGTGACACGTAAGGGCCGATGAACTCGGCCCCGGTCGCCTCGCGCGCGCGCTTCGCTCGAAAAAGCCTGCTCTACGTCGGGTTCGCGCTGGCCGTCGCAGCCTGCGCCACGGCACCCGCGGCGCGGCCGCGCAACGAGGCCCCGCCCGCGGCGATCGCGCCGGCGACGCCCGGGTTGTTCCTCTACGAAGCGCGCGGGCCGCACGGCGCAGCGCAGCTGCTCGGCACGATTCACCTCGGCTTCGGCTTCGAGGAGGTGCTGACCCCCGACGCGCGCAGGCGTTTCGAGGCTGCGACGCGCGTGATCACGGAAGCCGACATCGCCGCCGCCAACCCCGAGCGCTTGATCCAGGCGGCGCTGTTGCCGCCCGAGCGTTCGCTGCGCGCGCTGGTCGGAGAACCAGTCTGGCAGCAAGTTCTGCAGCGTCTCGGGCCCCAGGTCCCTGCGCCGCTCCTCGATCGGCTCGAACCTTGGCTGCCCGCGATCATGCTCGGACTCGACGACCTCGAGCGCGCGCTCGCGCAGCTGAGGCCAGGCGCGGAGACACGGCTCATGGACGTCGAGCTGATGAAGCGGGCGAGCGCGCTCGGCAAGGAGCTCGTGCACTTCGAGACGGTCGAAGAGCAGCTCGCCTTGTTCGATTCGATTTCCGTCGACGAGCAGGTGCGGGAGCTGACCCACAGCCTGGACGAGGAGAGCCGCGAGCTCGCGCGCTCGCTGATCGAAGCCTTCGCGGCCGGTGACGAGCAGCTTTTGGTGCGAGCGTTGTTCGATCGTGAGGAGCTGGAGAGTGCGCCCGGCTTCTATCAACGCGTGCTGTTCGAGCGCAACGCCGCGCGCA
>CAZYWR010001278.1:0-2391 GCA_964651185.1 uncultured Polyangiales bacterium | reverse complement strand
TCTTCTTCTGAGCTCACCTCGCCGCCCAGCTCTTCGTTGCCGACGAGCCACGACAGCGCATCGATGAAGAGGAGGTAGTTGCCCACGTTCGCGGCGGCCTTGTCGGTCATGAAGTCACTGTCGCCGAGCACGACCGCGCGGCCCTCCTGCGCTGCCCCGCGCAGCGTGACGGCCGCCATCAAGTTGAGCGCTTCATTCGGCTCGCTCGCGCCACGCGCGAAGTCGCCGTCCACATCGCGCCAGAACTGCCGCGATGTCCGCACCGGAAACGTCACGTTCGGCTTCGGCTCGACCTGCGCGGCAGCCGGCTTGAGCGCGGCGGCCGCCACGAACAAGCTGGCGAGCTCGCGCTGATGGCGCGTCACCGTGGTCACCGACGGATGCGACGTGTAGTTGTTGGTGACGATGATCGTGTGATCCGAGGCGTTGTGGTGGTGGACCATGAACTCGGTGTCGCTGGCGATCGTACCGGGCGAGAGCTCGAGGCCGAGCCCCGCGAGCAGCGGCTCGAGCCCGGTGCGCACGCCCGGATCGACCATCACGAACAGCCGCCCGCCGCCGCGCACGTACTTGAGCAGCGTATCGACCTCTTCGGGCAGAAACGGCTCACTCGGCCCCATCACCAGCACCGCGCTCGCGGCGGGCGGGATCTCGCCGCGGCCGAGGCCCTGCGCGAGCCCGAAGTTCTGCGTCTTCAAGTGGAGGCGCTTCAGCACGTCCGTCATGACGTCGGTGCGGTCCTCTTTCGCCGGGTCGTTCGCCTTCGCGTTGCGCTCGCCATGGCCGACCGTGAGATAGAGCGTGCGCTCGGGGCGCACCAGCTTGTTGAAGTGCGTCTGAAAGGTGCCGTCGAGCTTGCGCAGGTTGGGCCGCGCTTCGGTCAGCTCGCTGCCGACGCGGAACGACTCGCCCTTCTGCTCCTCGCCCTCCCCCCGCAGCAAGAGCACGACGCCGTTTTCGCGGACCTTGTGTTGCTTGGCGAGCTTGGGTGCGAGCGCGACGTCTTGCACTTCGTAGCTGAAGCGGCCCTGCGCACTGCGGAGCGCGTCGAAGTAAGGCCGGAGCTGCGCGAGCACGTCGTTGGCCGGCTCGTAGAACAGCACCGCGTGCACCTTCTGATCGAGCTTGGCGATCTGCGCGCGCGTGCTGGCGCTGGGCTCGGTGGTGCGGAAATAGGAGACGTCTTTGCGCACGTCGCGCGCGGTCGCGACGTAGTTGATGCTGATCGCGAACACGATCGCCAGCGCCAACGACACGCCCGCCTGAATCGCGGTGCGCACGCGCCGGAGCTCGACGGCCGCCGGGATCGGCATGCGCGCGTAGGCGAGCTCGGCGAACAGCGTGCCGGCGAGCGCGACGAGCAGCAGCGCGAGCCAGAGCCCGGTCAGCGCGCCGCCCGCGCGCCGCGCCGCCTCCTCGCCGAGCCCCAGCTTGGCGAGCCCCCAGTCGGTCGAGAGCGCATAGACCGCGAGCGACGCAGCGACGCCGCCGTACGCGCCGAGCAGCCGTCCCTCGACCGCGCGCACGTCGCCCGTCGCGCTCGCGAACGCCCGCGCGCGTACGGACAAAGCGAGCGCGAGCAACGCGAGGCCGCCGTAGTCGGCGACTCGATGCGCCAGCCCGTCAATCAGCACGCGCTCGCCCGTGAACAGCGCCGCGAGCGCCGCCAGGAGCAGACCGGTCGGCAGGAAACTCGAGGTTTTCGCCTGGCTCTTCGCTGCGCGCGCACTCATTGCCACCTCTGACTCTGCACCACGCGCGTGGCGGCGAGCAGCGCGACGTACACGACCGAGGCGTAGTAGACGATGTCGCTGAGCTGGACGAGCCCGCGCATGAACGGGAAGAAATGCCGCTCGTACAGCGAGAAGTAAGAGATGATGGTGCCGAGCGGCGGGTCGACCACGTTCGACAGCCCCCAGCACAGAAACAGCACGAACACGAGCACTGCGGCCAGCACGCCGGCCATCAGCTGATTGCGCGCGAGCGCCGAGCCGAGCACGCCGAGCGCGAGCGTGGCGGCGCCGACGCACAAGAGGCCGAAGTAGCCGCCGGCGATGTGGCCGAGCGAGACCTTCCCGTTCACGAAGATCAGCGCGGGAAGATAGAGGCTCAGCAGGGTGAGCACGGCGAGCACGCCGAACGCGGAGAGAAACTTGCCGAGCACGATCTCGGCTTCGCGCACGGGCGAGGTGTAGAGCAAGACGAGCGTCCCCGACTGGCGCTCCTCGGCGAATAGACGCATGGCGAGGAGCACGGCCGCCACGGTGGTCGTGCCGCTCGAATCGCGCAGGAAGTCCTGCAGCACCTGCGAGGAGAGGCGCGCGCCCGTGCCGAGCGCGCGCGTATTGAACATGAGGCCCTGCACGAGCAGCGTCGCCGCTGCGAGCAGAT
>CAZYWR010001277.1:0-2177 GCA_964651185.1 uncultured Polyangiales bacterium | reverse complement strand
GCCAGATCCTGGCCAGCGTGGTCGCAGAGGCGGGCTTCTTGGGGCTGGCGGCGACCTTGTGCGGAGTCGTGGCCGGCATTCCTCAGGGCTTCATCTTTCTCAAAGTGATCGGGATCTCCACGAGCGGCTGGAACCTCACTTACACGTTCCCGTCCGAGACGGCGCTGCGCGTGGGCTGCGCGATCTTGGCGGCCACAGCGCTCGCGGGCATCTTGCCCGGACTGCGCGCAGCGCGCCTCGACGTCCGCGATGCGCTCTCCTACGAGTGACGGAGCTGCGTCAGCGCAGCGGTGATCAGCGCGTGCCGGAGGCGGCGCGCTCGCGCGCACGCGATCGAGCTCGCTCTCGCAGTGTCGGCGTGCGCGCGTTCGGCGGCCTTGCTGAAGCCGCTGGCGAGCGGCACCACGCTCGGCGTGCGCGCACGGCTTCGCTGCGCGCTCTCCCGGAACGCTTGCGACGTAGACGTTTTCCACTACATCACGGGCGCCCGCGGGGTAGAGCACCGCGTACCCAGCCCCCGCTCAGGAGAGTTCGCCATGGCCATCGAGCGCACCCTTTCGATCCTCAAGCCCGACACGGTCGAGAAGAACAACATCGGGAACGTGATCGCCTTGATCGAGAAGGCTGGCCTCAAGATCGTCGCGGCCAAAATGGTCCGGCTCTCGCTCCCGCAGGCCGAGGGCTTCTACGCCGTACACCGCGGGCGCGGCTTCTTCGCCGAGCTCTGTACGTTCATGACCCGCGGCCCCGTGTTGGTGATGGTCCTCGAGGGCGAAAATGCGATCGCCACGTATCGCAAGGTGATGGGCGCCACCAATCCGGCCCAAGCCGAGGCCGGCACCATCCGCAAGCTGTACGCGAAGGACGTGGGCGAAAACGCGGTGCACGGCTCCGACGCGCCGGACACCGCGCAGCAGGAGATCGCCTATTTCTTCCCCGGTTATGAGGTGATCTGACGCAGTGCGGCCGGGCCCGCGGGCTGCGCGGCCGCGTCCGAGCGTCCGCGCTGGGCGGGTTTTCGACCGGCACGCGAGCCCCGCGGCGCGTCTGAGGGCGAGCGCGCGCAGCCTTGCCCGCGATACACTGGCGCCGTGCGCTCGTTCCTCCAAGCGCGCGCGGCCTGGTCCCGGCCCGCAATCGCCGTCGCGTTGCTCAGCGGCTGCGTGGTGCGCCCCACCATGCCCGCGTCCGTGCGCTCCACCCCCGAGCGCGCGTTCCCGCCCGCATCCGCGCGCGCGCTCGCCTGGGCGCTGCCTTCGGACGCCGAGCGCTGCAGCGTCGCGCTCCCTGGACGCTTGCCGCCGGCCGAGCGGCCGCTCGCGGCCTTGGTGAGCCATAGCGATCCGCTGCCGTGGGCGCTCGCGAGCGAGGTCGCGGGGTATGCGCGCGCCGAGCGCGCGTCGCCGAGCGGCCCGCGTGCCGTCATCGAGATCGTTCGCTTCGAGCGCGGAGTACGGGCCGCGCTCGAGGCGGAGCTCACGCGCGTCCTGGCGCGACCGGTGATCTGGGAGGATCGCCCCGGCGCGCGGGAGGGCTGTGCCGGCGAGCTCACGTGCGTGCCCGTGCGCGGCCGCTTCCTCGACCCGACCACCGTACTTTTGGCCCAAGGAGAGTGGGGCCCGGGCGCCCACGAGCAGAGCGCATGCCTGAGCGCGCTCGAAAACTACCCGAACGCGCTCGAAGTGAGCGCCCGCGCGGCGTGGCTCGCCGGTGCGGAGCTGCGCGGCAGCCAAACACGGCTCGAGGCGACGCGCGACGGACTCGTGCGCACCGTGATCAAGCGTTACGCCGGACCCGAGGCCGCCGAGCGCGCGCTGCGAGGGGCCCAGCGCGGCCAGGACGAGCTCGGGGTCTTGGCCGGCGTGCCGGTCAGCTCGCCCGGCGTCCGGCGCGGCGAACGCATCGAGCAGATGCTGTTCGTGAGCTTCGAGGATCTGCGCTTCGCGCGCGACGACCGTGCGCGCGCGGCGCTCGCCGCGCAGCGGGCCGAGCAGCCGCCTGCGCTGGACGAAGTCGACGCGCGCGACCCCGAAGCGGTGCGCGCGGCGGTCGACGCGCACCTGCGCAACCTGCCGCGCGAGCCGTCGCCGGCCGCGTTTGGGCCCGTCGCCGAGCTGCTCGCGCGGGCGCGGGCGTTCGCACCCGACGACGACGGCCTCGCGCGCCGGCATTATCAG
>CAZYWR010001276.1:0-3539 GCA_964651185.1 uncultured Polyangiales bacterium | reverse complement strand
TGCCCGGCCGGACCCGGCGCCTGCTCGGAGCCGCTCGGGTTCCAGAAATCGTAGAGGTTGAACCAGTTGTAGGGATAGCGCGAAGCGAAGTGCTCGAGCCGCTCGGCGTAGGCCTGTGCGTAACGATGCAGCGCCTCTTCGCGCCCGGCGCGCGGCAGCTCCACGCGCTCCGCGAACGGCTCGCAGTGCAGGTCGTAGTGATCGCCGCCGCGATAGAGGCCGAACACCAAGAGCACGGGACAGCGCAAGCTCGCCGCGAGCAGGAAAGGACCGGTCGGGAGCGGCGCCTCGCGCCCGAAAAAGCGCACGCTCGTCGTCTTGGTGTTGAGGCCGGTGCGATCGCCGAGCATGGCCACCATCGCGCCGCCCTCGACCACCTCCTTGGCGCGGATCAGCGCGTCGACCGAGCCGAGTAAGATCACGCGCGCGTGGCGCTCGGGCGCGAGCGCAGCGAACACGCGCGTGATCTTCTTGGCGTTCTCCACGTACGCCAGCACGCGGATGTCGTGCCCTCGCCCGCCCGCGCGCGCGCGCATCGCTTCGAAGCTGCCGAGGTGGGCGCCCAAGAGCAAAGCACCTTTGTGCGCGGCCGTGAGCGCGTCGAGGTGCTCGGTGCCGTGCGATGTCAGCTCGAACAACTCGCGCCGGTCTTGCAGGAAAAACACGCGATCGAGCGTGACTAGCGCGAACGTCGACAAGTGCCGGTAGAGCTCCCGGAGGCGCGGCGGACGCCCGAGCGCCTGCTCGAGCCAGGCGCGCGAGGCGCGCCGCGCTTCACCCGCGAACAGCACGTAATACAGGCTCAGCACGTACACGAACGCGCGCGCCGCGCGCCGCCCGAGCAGATTGCACAGCCAGACCACGAAGCGGATGCCGAACACCGAGCCGCGCTCCTCGTGCGCGAGCCAGGCAGCGCGCTGCTCTTCGCTCGCGTTCACCGCGCCGCTCCGAGCAAGCGCCGGACGGGCCAGGTGAACAGACGCCAGAGCCCTTCGAGCACGAGCTTGGTGTGCGTCCGGCTGATGCGCGCGGTGTCCCAAAAGGTCTGATAGTGCGAGACGCCGCCTTGCTCGGGCTGCAGGTAGCGGACGGGCACCGGCTCGTTGCGCACCTTGACGCCGTTCCACACCATGCGTACCGGGATCTCCACGTCGAAGTCCATGCGATCGCCGCGCGTGCGCGCGGCCAGCGCCGCCGCGATCGGGTACACGCGAAAGCCGCACATCGAGTCGCCGATGGCTGGGCCGAGCACTTCGAGGTAGTTCCAAAACCGCGTGACCTGGCGCGCGAAGGAGCGTCCTCGATGGAGCGTGCGATCGTAGATCGGGCGCCCGAGGATGAGCGCGTCCGGCTCGCGCGCCGCGAGGGCGACGAAGTCGGGGATGCGCTCGAGCGCGTGCTGGCCGTCGGCGTCGACCTGCACGGCGTGCGTGAAGCCGCGCTCCTGCGCCAAGCGGAAGCCGGTCTTCACGGCCGCCCCCTTGCCGAGGTTCTGGGGGTGACGGTGCACCGCGCACAGGCCCTCCTGCGCGAGCGCCTCGCACACCGCGCGCGCCTCGGCGTGCGAGCCGTCGTCGATCACGAAGACATCCGGCACATAACGGCGCGCCTGCTCGACCACCGCGCGGATGGTCATCGGGTTGTCGTAAGTCGGAATGAGGACGCAGGGGCGGAAGGGCATGCCGACGAGCCGGCGTTCTGAAGCATCGCGGCAGCGGCCGCAACGTCGCCCGCGCCGGCGCGCGCACGGCCAGACGGCGATGGCGCTGGCGCTTTCGACCCCCAGCGTGGCTACCTCCACCGTAGAATGGCTCGCGAATCGCGCCCGCCCGCGGCGTGAGATCGCCCAAAACGCCCGAAGCATGCCGGGGTGTGCGAGCGAGGAACGCGGACGCGCACGAGGGAGAGGCAGGAACAGTCGTGATCTGGCGCTGGTGGAAGGTGGTGCGCGGCGCGCTCGTGTTCACGGGGTTCTACCTGTCGGGAGCGCTCTACGGAGCAGTGCTCTTGCCGGTCGTGTCACTGTTTACGCGGGACCCGCTCGTGCGCATGCGCCGTAACCAGCGCATCGTCAGCCATGCCTTCCGCGTCACCTTGGACGTGCTGCGCTGGGTGCGCATCTTTACGTTCAACAGCCGCGAGGTCGACCCCTCGCTGCCGGCGCGGCCCGTCCTCATCATCGCGAATCATCCCACGACGATCGACGTCGTCTCGGTGCTCTCGGTGTACCGCGAGGCGAGCGTGGTCGTGAAGCACAAGATCTGGAACGACCGGCTGCTGCGCTACCTGTTTCGTTGGTGCGGTCACATCGACGGCGGCGACGGCAGCATGGAGTCGAACCTGACCTTGCTCGAAGCGATCAAGACCCGTCTGTCGCAGGGCTTTTCGGTGGTGATCTTTCCGGAGGGCACGCGCTCGCCACCGCGCGGGCTGGGCCCCATGTTGAAGGGCGCGTTCGCGGTCGCCTCGACCACGCAGACCGACCTCTTACCGGTCGTCATCACGTGCGACCCACCCGCGCTGCACAAGGCAGCCCCCTGGTACGTGCTGCCTGACCGGCCGGTGGATTACCGAATCCGCCCGCAGGCCCTGATCTCCGCGCGCAACGCCTCCGCCAAGAAACTGCAGCGCCAGGTCCTCGAGCTCTACCAGCGCGAGCTCGGCCTCGTCGGCGGCGCTACCGCCTCCGCCGATCTACCCGCCGCCGAAGGCGCGCGTTAGCGCGGCGTCAGCGCTCGCCGGGCTTGCGCGGCTCGGGCGACTTCCACAAACCGCGCCCTCAGCTCAAAAGCGCACGACACCGGCCATGCGCACGTACGGGGCGTTACGGCCGAGCTTGCCGAGCGGGAAGGAGGTGCGCGCGATGTCGTTCGTATGCGCGGGCTTCGCGTCGAGCTTCGCGGCTTGTTCGACGATGTAGCCACCCTCGATCAGCACGCCGAGCGAGAGCGACGAGAGGTGGCCGCGCCAGGTTTCGAACAGGCGCGCGGGCGTGCGGAACGTGACGCCCCCGCCGAACGTGCTCGCCACGCCGGCCGCGCGATCCTCGTAGTCGAGGTGGGCGGTGGGGTCGCGCGCCTGAAAGCGCGTCGTCGCCACGCCGACCGCGACGCGCAGGTGCGGCCAGAGCCACGAGGCCACGCCGTAGCGCGCCATGAGCTCGGCCTGGACGGCGTGCAGCTTGAGCTGCCAGTGCGAAGGCCCGAGGCTCTGGTAGCGGTAGCTCAGCCCAGCCGCGACGATCGCGCGCCGAAACGGCGACCACACGTCGTAGGTCGCGAACACGTCGAGGGCCGCGCTCGGATCGCTATCCGTGAACAGCTTGTAGGCCGAATCTTGGCGCCAGAGCAGGTTGGCGCCCGCGCCGAGCGCGAGGGGTGCACCCGCGTCTCCATAGCGGCGGGGCGCGGGATGCGCGATCGGAATGAGTCGCGGCGGCAGGAGGCGATAGCGCGGCGGCGCAGGCTGGACCGGTGCGCCGGGCGCGGGCGCCGGCATCTGCGACGACCCCGGCGCGACGGCGGGCGCGGCGCGCGGGG
>CAZYWR010001275.1:0-2517 GCA_964651185.1 uncultured Polyangiales bacterium | reverse complement strand
TTCCGCCCGACCGGCCGCCCGGCCTCGATGGGCTGCGGCAGCAGATCGACGAGGTCGATCGCACGTTGCTCGAGCTGCTCGCGCGGCGGCAGACGATCGTCACGGAGATCGCCCAGGCCAAGCGCGCGCAGGGCGCGGGCGTGCGCGACGCCGATCGTGAACGCGCCATCCTCGAGAGCCGGCGTGCACAAGCGCTCGACCTCGCGCTCTCGCCTGACTTCGTCGAGTCGCTGTTTCGACTCTTGTTGTGGGCGAGCCGCGAGCATCAGGCCGCGCTGCGCGCCGGCGTGCCGCTCTCGATGGAGCCCAAGACCATCGCCGTGATAGGCGGCGCAGGTGGGCTCGGGCGGCGCATGGTCGATCTCTTCGCCGACCTCGGCCACCGCGTACTGGTCGCGGACCTCGACACGGAGCTCAGCGCGACCGCAGCAGCGGCGCAGGCCGACGTGACGCTCATCGCCGTGCCGATCGCGGTCACAGAGCGCGTGATCCACGAAGTCGGCCCGCACGTGCCCGAGCGCGGACTGTTGATGGACATCACCTCCATCAAGGGTCCGCCGCTCGCCGCCATGCTCGCGTCCACGCGCGCGAGCGTCGTAGGTACCCACCCGATGTTCGGACCCGGGGTGCACACGTTCATCGGCCAGCGCATCGTCGTCTGTCACGGGCGCGGCGAGTCGTGGGTCGACTGGGTCGAGGCGAGCTTCCGCGCGCGCGGCGTGGTCGTGGCGCGGGCGAGCGCCGAAGAGCACGACCGCGCCATGGCGGTGGTCCAGGTGCTGACGCATTTCCAGACGCAAGTGCTGGGGCTGACCCTGGCCCGTCTCGGCCTGCCGCTCCACGAGGGCCTCAAGTTCACCTCCCCGGCTTACCTGATGGAGCTCTACGTGGCGGCGCGCCACTTCGGCCAAGACCCCGCGCTTTATGGTCCGATCGAGATGGAGAACCCGCTCACCGAGCGCGTGACCGAGACCTTTCGCGGCGCCGCCGAGGCGCTGCAGACGCTCTTGCGCGAGCGCGATCAGGCCGGCTTCGCCCGCGTATTCGAGGAGGTGCGCGCGTTCTTCGGCCCGTTCAGCGAAGAGGCCACTGAAAAGAGTAAGTTCCTGATCGATCGCCTCGTGGAGCGCAGTTAGGTTCGTGCGGGCGCCTGGGGGCGGCTCCGAGGTAAGGGTTCCCGCCTCGCCCGCCGCATGTCCCCCCTGCGCGAACGGCTGGAGTCGTCTCGCAACGCGGAGGCGAGAAAAAGGCACCCTCACCTCCGAGCGCGCCCGCCCCGCTCGCGCGCGTGCCCTATTGGGCGGCCGCGTTGTGCTGTTCTTCGGAGCTCAACTCGATCGGATCGCGCTCGTCGACGCCGAGCTTGAGGCGGCGCCACAGGCTGGCGAGCGGGCGCGGCGCCCACCAGTTGTAGTGACCGAGCAGCTGCATGGTCGCCGGCACCAAGAACGCGCGCACGATGGTGGCATCGACGATGACCGCCACGACCATGCCCACGCCCAGCTCTTTCACGAGCAGCATGTCGGCAGTGATGAAACCTACCATCACCGCCACCAGAAGGAGCGCCGCGCGCGTGATGAGCTGTCCGGTCCGCTCCAGTCCGATGGCGACGCTCTTCGCGTTGTCGCCCGTCCGATCGTAGGCCTCGCGCACGCGACTCAAGAGAAACAGCTCGTAGTCCATGGCCAGGCCGAACACGACCGCGAACATCACCACGGGGATGGTCAGCTCGATCGTACCCGGTGAGCGATAGTGCAAGACGGACTGGAAGCGCCCATCCTGAAAGATCCACACCAGCGCGCCGAAGCTCGCCGTCAGCGACAGCACGTTCATCAGGATGGCCTTGAGCGGCATGACCACCGAGCCGAAGGCGAGGAACAGCACGACGAAGGTGGCCGCGCACACGACCGCGAGCGCCCAAGGGACACGTGCCGACAAGATGTGGCGTAGATCGATCAGCCGTGCGGCCGGGCTCGCCACGAGCGCCTTGACGCCGGGCACCCGGAGCGCGCGGATGGCGCGCACGACCGCCGTCGCCTCCGGGCTCGTCGGCCGCACGTTCAGAAACGCGCGCACGGCCGCGTCGTGTCCGCGCACGAACGGCTCGACGCGCATGCGCGCGGTCTGCGCATACGGGCCCGACAACAGCTCGCGAAACTCGGCGGCGCTGTAGCCCGCGAGCGAGCCCACGATCGCGCCTACTCGTTCGACGTGCGGAATGTGCTCGAGCGCGCGCACGTAGCTCTCGAGCTCGTTCAAGCCCTTCGGGGTCAAGACTTGGTCCGCCGTAGTCGCGATGATTTCGATGGGCGTGGTGACGTTGTGCGGGAAGCGGTCCGACTCGAGCAGCTCGGCGACCTTGCGCGCCTCTGCATCTTCGGGCAGCACCGCCGCGCCGGAAACCGCCGGCTTCATGTGCAGGAATGGCTCGCCGAGAATGAGCAAAAAGCCCGTGACCAACGCCGTGACGAGGATGGGCGCGCGCATCATGACCGCCGCGATCCAGCGCCAAAACCA
>CAZYWR010001274.1:0-4664 GCA_964651185.1 uncultured Polyangiales bacterium | reverse complement strand
CCTCGATAGCCTGATCGCGATCGATCCGAACATGGTCGCGCCGTTCGTGCAGAAGACCGTGCGCCCGGAGCTACAGAAGCTCGCGCTCTCGGCGTTGGCCGACGCCGGCCTCGCCCCGCGTCCGCAGATGAAAGTGCGCATGAAGATGTGAGCGAGGCCTGGACCGTCAAGCGCATGGTGGCGTGGATGCAAGCGGACTTCGCGCGGCGCGGCATCGAGAGCGCGCGGCTCGACGCGGATCTGCTGATCGCGCGCGCGCTCGGCGTCGAACGCATCGCGCTCTACCTAGACCCGGAGCGGCCGCTCTCGCAGGGCGAGCTCGGGAGCATCCGCGCCCTCGTGGAGCGCCGCCGCGCGCGCGAGCCGATGGCGTACATCCTCGGTCAGCGGGAGTTCTACGGGCGGGCTTTCGGGGTCTCGCGCGACGTGCTCATCCCCCGTCCGGACACCGAGACCTTGGTCGAGGCGGCGCTCGCGTTCTTGCGTGCGGGCGCGCCCGAGGGGCCGCTGCTCGACTTGTGCACCGGCAGTGGGGCGGTGGCGGTCACGCTCGCGGCAGAGTGTCCAGGGCGGGACGTGATCGCGACTGACGTGTCGGCGTCCGCGCTGGCGTGTGCGCGCGCCAACGCGCTGCGCCACGGCGTCGAAGGCAGGGTCGCCTGGCATCACGGCGATCTGTTCGCGGCGCTCACGCCGGAAGCGCGTTTCGCTTGTGTCACCGCCAATCCGCCCTACATCGCCAGCGCGGAGATCGAGACCCTGGCTCCCGAGGTGAGCCGCTTCGAGCCGCGTTTGGCGCTCGACGCGGGCGCGGACGCGCTCTCGTTCTATCGCCGCATCGCCCGCGAAGTGCGCGGCCATGTCGTGCCCGGTGGGGCGGTGTTCGTGGAAGTGGGCATCGGGCAAGCGCCCGCGGTGCGAGCGCTGTTCGAAGCGCACGGGTTCGTGGACCTTCGGAGCGTGCGCGATCTGGCGGGCATCGAGCGAGTCGTGTGCGCGGCGCCGTAAGCCGCCACGCTGCGCACGATCACCGCCGGCCGCGTCGCTGCACTCGCTCGGCAGGCTGGCGGGGCCGAGATGCTCAGGTCGCGCGAGTTCTTGATCCGACCTTTCCCAAGGCGAGGCGGCATGGTACTCGAATTGCGATACGTCGGCGAAAGGCGGCTGCGGTCTCCTATGGATGAGAACTCGGGGACGATGTGGGACGAGATCCGCGGCGATCTGCGCCGGCATGGCCTGCGCGGCAGCGGCTTCTGGGCGCTGCTGGTCTACCGCTACGGGCGCTGGTCGCAGGAGCGCAACTCCGCGCCCGCGCGCTGGTGCGCTTCCAAGCTCTACGGCGTCTGGAAGCCCGTGATGCAGCTGTTCACGGGCATCGATCTCGATCGCACGACGCAGATCGGGCACGACCTCCACATCGTGCATGGAGGCATGATCCATATCCACCCGCAGACCGTGATCGGCGATCGCGTGGGCATCATGCACGGCGTCACCATCGGCACGAACATGGCTGAAGGGGCGCCGCAGATCGGCAACGACGTGTTCATCGGTTGCCACGCCAGCGTGCTCGGCGGCATCAAGATCGGCGATCGCGCGCGCATTGCGGCCAATTCGCTGGTGATCGCCGACGTCCCGGAGGGAGCCGTCGCGATCGGCGTGCCGGCCCGCATCGTCCCCGACTTGGGCGCGCTGCGCAAAGACGTCGTGCGTCCGGTGCGCGTCACGAATGACGTCCCGCCGACTCCCGCCGCGGCCAGCGGAAAGATCGACGGTGGCTGACGCCTGCGCCGGCTCCGGGCTGCTCGAGCGGCTCGCGCTTGCGATGCTCGATGTGCGACGCGTCGAAGGGCGATGGCCGGATCGATCGGGCCCGGGCACGCGGACGCGTGGAAATTGCGGAAACGCCTTAGTAGGGCTCGCTGGTGAGCGCGGCGTCCAGATCAGCCGATGCGTCCATGCCGGACAGCTGGCGCTTTGGGGACGCTCCGCCGTCGGCCAGCGCTCCGCCATCGGCCGTGGCGCCGCAGGACACGGGGGCAGCGACCGGAGCCCACGGTGCGTTCGTCGAACAACCGGGCGGCACCAGGGCCCCGAGCTGGCGGAACGACGCGGAGCTGAAGCCGCATACGCCACTCGCGCTGCAGCAACCTTTGAACAGGTACGTGCCGATCGCCGCCAAGTCGACCTGCCGGTCCGGACAGCGCGGGTCGAGCACGACCGCATCCTCGGCACTGGCGTCGAAGTCGTCGAGGTTGTCGATGTGCCAGGTCTCGAAGCAGAGCGAATAGCCCATGATGCCTAGCCCGCACATGCCGCTCGGCAGGCAGCATGGCGCGAGCGCGATGGCGCCGAGCGTTCGACCCTGACAGGGCGCGAGATCGCAGCTCGCGCCCCCGTCCCACCAGGCGCTGGCCGGCTCCGAATCGGTCGCGATGGGTACCTCGGCCGGGGGACCACGACGTGTGCGAGCGTCGAGCGTCCCCGCGCCAACCTCCTCGCCACAGGCCAGCGCGGTGAACGCAAAGATGGCGAGCGCGAGCGCGCGCGGGAGGCGCCAGTCCGGAGACGTTCGCAAGAGAGGAAAAGCCATGTCTCACGCGGGGGTCGAGCGCGACAGTATAGGCGTGCGGCGCTGTCTTCGGAGCGGTCACGATGCGCCCGGGGTTCGCAGCGCGTATGCTTGCCCACACATGATGAGCCAGCGCTCCGAGGGGGCGGTCCGTGCGAGGATGCGGCATGGGTTTCGAGCGAGGCATGGCCGTGGCAGTCCTGGCGGCGTTCGGGTGCGGCGGCGACGGCGGGCTGCCGGGCAACAAGCGCGTGGGCGATCTGTCGAAGTCTGAGATCGAGACGCTCTGTAGGGACGTGGACGCGAAGTTTACGCGGGTCGAGCAGGCGTTCGTCGAGGTCACGTGCACGTCGCTGGCGCTGCTGAGCCCGAACTGCGACAGCGACCGCGCGCAGTGCATCGGGAATACGCCGGCGCGCGGCAGTTTGGACGGGAAGGTGCAATTTGCGTGTACCGGCGTGCCCGGAGCGGTCACGCAGCTCTGCCCGGACATCACGGTCGGGGAGCTCGGAGGTTGTCTCGAGGAGACGACCGAAGCGATCGAGGCCGTGGTCCATCAGTTCCATTGCGGGGCCAGCACGTCGGACTTCACGTTGCCGGGGACTCCGTCGGCCTGCAGCGACCTCGGCGCGCGTTGCACGCAGCTCGCGGACGGCTTTTCGTTGCAGTGACCGGCGCCCCTCGCGCTCGGGGGCTCAGAGAATGCTGCGGCGCCATGCATTGCGCAGCACCAGCGCGGCCAGCGCGGGCGCCGCGACCGCGATGGTGGTCGCGATCAGCTCGTAGGCGTGGCGCACGCGCGGTAGATTGTAGAACAGCGCCTCGATGAGCGTGAGTGCGGCGTCCGAGGCGATCACGTACACGAGCGCGCGCGCCAGCACGGGGCGAAAGCGCCGCGTTAGCCGAAAGAGCGCCGCCGCCAGCGCGACGTCGAAGCCGACCCAACCCCACTTCACCCAAGCTGCGGGGAAATAGCGCACGTCGATGGCGGCGAGCGCGGCGGTCCAAGGCAGAAGCAGGAAGGTCAAGACGCGCAGGACGAGCATGGGGCCGCGCAGCAGCGTGGCGATCCCGAAGCGCAACAGCCCCTGTCGCGAGAACGCCACCAAGCTGTCGAACACCGCGAAGTAGGTGCTGCCCCCGCGCGGAAACGAGATGTAGATCGGCACCCAAGACTGCGGGGCGAACTTGGCTTTGAAGGCGCGCAGGCCCGCGAAGTCGTACAGGCCGCGGCCGAGCTTGCGCGCGGCGAGCAGCAAGCGATCGACATCGCCGGCCAGCGGCGCGAGGCCGAGCGTGACGTAATCGCAACCCGCGTCCTCGGCCGCGCGCATGGCCGCGTCCACCAGCAGCTCGGTCGTGCCGTTCGGCGCGCTCGGCGTGCGCAATAGGTCTTCGAGGAACCAACCGCGGCGCGCATAGATGGGCACGACCACCAGCAAGCCCTCGAGTCCTCGCGCGCTCTCCGCCACGAACAACGCGCGCTCTCCGACGAATTCGAATACGTGGACGCGCACCAAAAAGCCCATCGGCGGCATGCTGCGTGAGCGCAGCCAGCGCGTGATCAAGTCGTCGATCGCGCGCCGCAACGGTAGCTGCGGCTCGGCCACTTCGGCAGCGCAGACGCGGCGCACGCGCACCCCTTTGGCGCGGGCGCGGCGCAGCTGCTCGCGCAGGCTCTTGCTGCCGCGCAGGATCTCGTCCCAGGCCTGCGGGGTCCACTCGGGCTGCTCGCCGACCACCAGCGACTCGAGCGTGGTCCGCGTAGCGTCGACGAAGCGGCTCTCGGTGCCGAAGAAGACCGCTCGATAACCGCGCGTCTGGGCCGCGACCACGAACTGGCGCGCGACCTCGGCCGCGCGTTCGCGCGGTGCGATCGGCGCCCCCGCCGCGACCCATGCGCCGCCCGTGGCCACGTACGCCACGCAAGCGTCATCGCCGTCGAAGAAGTAGCGAAAGCCCGGCTCGAGTACCTGGAACGAGGTGGCGTTCCATCCGAAGCGCTTCAGCAGCTCGAGCACGCGCGCGCGCTCGGCTTCCGGGGCAGGCTCGCTCGCGCGGCGCCGCGCGCGCTCGTGAACGGTTCGCTCGGATA
>CAZYWR010001273.1:0-2839 GCA_964651185.1 uncultured Polyangiales bacterium | reverse complement strand
CACGTTGGCGACACCGCCTCCGCCGCACGTCTCGCCGGCGGCGGCGTTGCAGGTTTGGCCGCCGTTCGCAGCCGAGCACGCGTATGCGCCGCCGCAACCGTCGGATTGGCTGCCGCACTTGTCGTCGCACGCGGTCGCCGCCGGGACCGGAGTACAAGCTTGTGCGCCGCTGCCGCACTCGCCGGGCACGCCGCCGCCGCCGCAGGTTTGCCCGCTCGCACAACCGAAGCCGGTCATCTCGCAGTCGATCTGCGCGCCGCAGCCGTCGCCGACGATGCCGCACGTCCCCTGGCAGGCGTCGGCGGGGAGTTTGGCCGTGCAGCTCGGCGGCGGCGCATCCTCGCAGGTGTTGCCGCTGGTCGCGTACTTGCAGACCTTGCCGCTCGCACAGGTACCGCAATCGAGCACGCCACCGCAGCCATCGCCGTCTTGACCGCAGGCGTGATTCCGATCGGCGCAGGTGAGCGCGGTGCACGTCGCGCCAGAGTCCGTGCAGATCGCGTTGGTACACAGCTGATTCGCGCCGCAGACCATACCGCCGTTGTCTGCTCCGCAGACGATGACCCCGCTGCAGCCATCGCTGACGGCCCCACACTTACCGGGACAGACATCCGCGGCGGTCGTTGGCGTACAGACCACCGGCGGCGGAGCGCCGCACTTGTTCGGTGCGTTCTGACCGCAGACGAGGCCCGCGCCGCACTGCGCGCAGCTCAGGAAGCCGCCACAACCATCGGGCACTTGGCCGCAATCATCGGCGGCACAGGCGGTCTGACAGATGACGCCGCCGCCGTCTCCTTGGTTGCTGGCAGCGTCGGTCCCTGCGTCACCGACCTTACCGTCTGGGTTCGTGCTGACGTCACCACCATCCGAAAGCTGGCCGCCGCCATCGTCGTCGTCGTACGGAGCAGACCCGTCCGCGGCTTCGTGGCGGTGTCCTCCGCCGCACGCTGTGAGTACGATCGCGAGGCCTGCGAGGCCGAACTTCCAGGTAGTAAGGTTCGTCATGAACTTTCCGTGACTTTCCCGGATGCTGGAAAAATCCACAGAAACTATATTCCCAGCGCGTCCCGCCGGTAAAGAGGGAGCACGAGCGCACCAGACAAAGATCTTGCGGGCGTAAGGTGCAGACGGGCGTAGATACGCGCCGGACGCACATGCGCGTGCACGGACGCCGACGTCAGTTCTCGGCGCTTGTCGGGTCCTCGATACCGAGCTTGCGCAGCTTGTCTACAAGCACGGCGCGCTTCAGTCCGAGTGCGCGGGCGGCGCGCGTGCGGTTGCCTTCCGCGCGGCGCAAGGCGCGCAGCAGGATCTCGCGCTCCTGTTCTGCAAACGACCCGCGCGCGACGTCAGGCCCATCCGTCGCCAGAGGAGGCAGGTCCGCGAGCGCGATGCGCGCACCTGCGGCGCGCGCGGCGGCGCGCTCGATCACGCTCACCAGCTCCCCCTCGTTGCCCGGCCACTCGTACTCGACCAAGAGCTTGAGCGCGTCCGCTTCCACCCCCTTGGCCGGTTGACCGAGCACGCGGGCCGCGCGGTCGAGCGCGAGCAAGAGCAGGGACTCGAGGTCCTCCGGCCGCTCGCGCAAGGGCGGCACGCGATACGCCGTGCCCGCGAACCAGCGCGCGAGCGAGGGCGCCAGGGCGCCCAGCGCCTCGAGCTCGGCGAACGGACGCTGCGCCGTAGCGACGAGGCGGAGCGCGAGCGGATAGCTGGCTCGCCCCTGCAGCGGCCGCGCGCAGCGTTCCTCGAGCGCCTCGGCCAGCGCCACCTGGACCTCGTTCGTCAGCGCACAGACGTCGGAGATGAGCAAAGTTCCTCGGCCGAGCAGCTCGAGCAGCCCTGGCCGCGCGGCCGCGCCCGGTGGCGCGGCCCCGAATAGCTGCGCGAGCGCGCGCTCGGGCTCGAGATTGGCGGCGTCCAGGATCGCGAACGGCTCGCGTGCGCGCCCGCTCGTGCGATGAATCCACTGCGCGATCGGCGCCAGCGCGAGCCCGGTCTCGCCCCAGAGGAGGATCGGAAGCTCATGCGGCGCGGCGCGCTCGAGCTGCTCGGTGAGCACGCGCATGGCGCGGCTGTACTGCACGGGATCGCGCGCGGGCAGCGGCAGACCGAGCCCCGCTTTGAGCGCCGCCACGTGCGTGCGCTGCTCGGCCAGCTCGCTCGACTGCTCCTCTACGCGCAGCGCAAGGGCCGCGCTCGCCCCTTGCGCCGCGTCGGCGCGCGCGTGCGTCCTCTCGAGCGCGAGCAGCCCTGCGCAGGTGGGCGCCAGCTGGGCCGCCAGCCGATCGAGCGCGAGCAGCTCCTCGAGCGTGAGCGGAGCGCGGCGCGCCCCGCGCGCGATCACCAGCGCGCCTTCGAGCTCGCCGCGCGCGAGGAGCGGGACGACGCACAGCGCGTCGATCTCGTCGAGCGCCTTGACCACGGCCGCGAGCTCGGGACGCCGCGGCAACAATGCGGCGAGCTCGCTATGGACGAGCGGTTCACCGCGCCGCTCCGGCAGCGAGAGCCGCGTGGTGATGGCGCTCGGGAGCGCCTGCTCGACTTTGCGCGCGATGCCGGCGGCATCGAGCTGGACGACCCGTGCGGGATCGAACGTCGCCAGCTTCGGTGAGGTCTCCGGCAAGCTGCCGGCGCGCCGCAAGGGCTTGAGGACGGCGGTCGCGAAGGCCATGAAATCGGCCGCACCGAGCGCGTCGGAGCGCGCCTGTTCGATCGCGCGGAGGAGCCGTCCTCCGTGCGGCGCGAGGACCCGCTCGACCCACGGCCGCAGCCGGCTGCGCGCGCTCAAAAACGCGGCCACGAAAGGCGCGCTCCAGGCAAAGGTCACGCCTGACTT
>CAZYWR010001272.1:0-6737 GCA_964651185.1 uncultured Polyangiales bacterium | reverse complement strand
GGCCTCGGCAGGGTTCGGCAGCTCGCTCGCCTTCGGCCCCACGTTGAGGGGCCCGAGATTGGGTGGCTCGAGTACGCGCGGGCGCTCGGGCTCGGCCGGCTCCGGTTGCGTCGGCGCGCTCCCTTCCTCGCCGGGCTCGGGCTCTGCTTCGGGCGCGCTCGGCGCGCCGGCCGCCCCTTCTTCGCCTGTGCCGGGTTCTTCGCCTGTGCCGGGCTCGGCCGATTCGGGAGCTTGCGCACGCGCGAGCAACGAGAACGCAAAGGACCAAGCGAGCACGAACGAGCTCGAAAGCAGCTGGCGGCGCATAGGCGTGGGGGCTCCTAGCACGCCCGCAAACGCTGGGTCAATCGCGGGTTCCCCCTGGACAAATCGCGATGTTAGCGCGCGCCGCGGCCGTGACGCCGGGGCCTTTGCGGCTAGACTCGACCGAGCGGCAATCGTGGCAGATCGCGTTCAATTGGTGGCACTCGGCGGCCTGGGTGAGATCGGCATGAACTGCATGTCGGTCGAGTACGGCGATCAACGTCTGCTCATCGACTGCGGGGTCACCTTCCCCGACCATCCGTTCGGCACCGATGTCATCCGCCCTGACTTTCGCCACCTGCGCGAGCTGCCGAAGAAGAACACCGCGCTCTGGTTAACCCACGGCCACGAAGATCACATCGGGGCGGTCCCGTATCTGCTGCGCGAACAGCCGCTTCCCATCTACGGCCCGCGGTATACGTTGGCGCTGGTGCGCGAGCGGCTCAACGAGCATCCGCCTCCGCGCTTTCCCGAGCTCATCCCGATCCATCCACGCGAGCGCTACCGCATCGGCGCGTTCGAGGCGGAGCCTGTGCGCGTCACGCACTCGATCGCCGACGCGACTTCGCTTGCGCTGCGAACCCCGGCCGGCCTGATCGTGCATACCGGCGACTTCAAAATCGATGCGACGCCGACCGATCACGAGCAGTTCGATCGCGAGCGGTTTCGCCAGCTCGGCGAAGAAGGCGTGCGCCTCCTGCTCAGCGACTCCACGAATATCGACAGCGAGGGCGAGGCGGGGAGCGAGCTGGGCGTCGCCTCGGCGTTGAACGATCTGGTCGAGCGCGCGCCGGGGCGCGTCGTCATCACCTTGTTCGCGTCGAACACGCACCGTCTGCGCGCCGTCATGGATATCGCCCAGCAGAGCGGCCGCAAGCTGTGCTGGCTGGGGCGCTCGGTGCAGACGCACGCGCGCGTGGGCGCCGACACGGGCTATCTCGAGCGCGCAGAAGAGCTCACGATCGCGCCCGCCGAGGCCGTTCAGCTCCCGCGGCACAAGGTGCTCTTCGCGGCCACGGGTTCACAAGCAGAGCCCGGCAGCGCGCTCGCGCGCGTCGCGCGCCGTACCCATCCGCTGATCGCGCTCGATCCCGGCGATCTGGTCGTGCTTTCGTCGCGCATCATCCCGGGCAACGACCGCCCTGTGGTCGAGATCATCGACGCGCTCTTGCGCCAGGGCGTGCGCGTGATCGATCGCCGAACCGCGCGCGCGGTGCACGTGAGCGGCCATGCCCACCGCGGCGAGCAGCGCGCGATGATCGAGCTCTTGCGCCCGCGCGGGTTCGTGCCCGTGCATGGGACCTTGCATCACCTGCACCGCCACGCCGAACTCGCGCGTGAGCTCGGCGTCCGCGAAACGACCGTGGTGCAGAACGGCGACCTGCTCGAGCTCGAAGACGATGCGCTGCGCGTGATCGATCGCGTCGCGACCGGCCGCGTGCACGTCGCGCGCGGACTCGACGTCGCGGACGAGGTGCTGAGCGATCGCGCGCGCCTTGCGGAGGTGGGTGCGATGGCGATCTCGTTCGCGGTCGACAAGCAGGGCCGCCTGCTGGCGCCCCCCGAGCTCACGGCGCGCGGAGTCGCGCTCGGCACGCCGACGACCGAGCTCCTGGCCCAAGCGCGCACCGCCGCAAAGCGCGCGCTCCGCCACGCCGTGGAGGACGGGCTCGGCGAAGATCTCGATGCGCTGCGCGAAGCGGTGCGCCGCAAGATGACGCGCTTCTTCCTCGATAGCCTCGGCCAGCGTGTGGTGTGTCTGGTGCTCGTGCACGTGGTCCGCTGATGTGCCCCCGCCAGGGCGTCGGCGGCGCATGGAGTCCCCCGCGCGCCGGTGCCGCACCGGCGAACGAGCGAGGCAAGCTAGCCGGGTGGGCGCTCCCGGCGTCACGCGCCTCGCGCGCGAGGACGACGGCTAGGCGCGCGGCCTTCGCTCTCGCGTTGTTCGCGTCGCTTGCCTGTGCGCAGCGCGGCCCGCCCGCGCGCGGTCCCGCGAGCGCCCCGCCCCCTGCAACCCCGGCCACGCCCGCGCGTCAAGCCGGCTTCTCGCGTCCCGCCGACGCGGCCGAGCGGACGCTCGTCGACCAGTTGATGCGTGAGACCGAGCGGCTGCGCGGACTCCAGTTTCGGGCCCCCGTCGAGGTCACGATCGAGGATCGTACGGCCATGCGCGCGTACGTGAACCGCGCGCTGAAGGAAGACGAGCTGCGCCGCACGCGCGATCGCTACCTCGCGCTGGGCGTGCTCGACCCTGCGCTCGACGTCCGTGGACTGCTGGTGTCGGTCATGGAGGAAGAGCTGATCGGCTACTACGATCCGAGCGAGAAGCGCTTGGCCGTGCGCGACGACATCGCGCGCGCGCTCGAGCTCGGTGACGCGCACACGAGCCGCGGCCTCACCTGGCGCGCGACCGTCGTCCACGAGCTCGTGCACGCGCTCCAAGACCAGCACTTTGCGCTCGGCGACGCGATCGAGAAGACGCGCACCACGGACGCCGACGACGCCTTCGGCGCGCTGGTCGAGGGCGACGCTACCCTGGTCATGCTGGGCTACACCGCCGAGCTCGCCGGCGAATCGCTCGCTTCTCTGGCGGCGCAGCCGGAGCGCGTGCTCAGCGCCATGTCGCGCACGCCCGAGCAACTCACCGGCGCGCTCCGGCGCGCGCCCGCCCTGGTCAGGGAGCCGCTCTTGTTTCGCTACCGTGAAGGCGCGCGCTTCTGCGCCGAGCTCTTTCGCGCGGGCGGATGGGCGCGCATCGACGCGGCCCATCGCGATCCGCCGACCACCACGCTCGCGATCCGCGACCCGCAGCATTACCTCGCGCGGCGCGAACCGCCTTCGCTGTCGCTCCCCGATCTCTCGTGGCTGGCGGCGCACGACGTGATCCAGCTCGACGAGGACGTGCTCGGAGGCCTCGAGCTGAGCGTGGTGCTCGGGGCCACGGGGGCCGAGGCCGAGTACATCGTCAGCGCTTGGCGCGGCGATCGCTATGCAGTGTTGGCCCAACACGGAGCGACGGCTTCGCTGTGGTGGCTGCGCTTCGCGACAGCCGCGACGGCGCGCGGCGTCGCCGCCAGCTTCGCCCGCCTCGGAGATCGCGCGCGCAAGGTGTTCAGGCAGGGAACGCTCGTGGTGGTCGCGCGCGGTCTCGACGCGCCCGCGCTCGCGGAGCTCGACCGACGTGTTCGACAATCCGCGGCGCTCTCCAAGCGCCCGCGCAGCAAACCAACCCTGCCCGTGGCGGACCGCTCGACGCGCGCGGCGATCTACTTGCCTGCGCCGCGAGCCGGCACTAGATGAGCGCCTTCCATTCACTCCAAGTCTCGAGGCGTGCCGCGATGGAGTCGCAGATCAGCGAAATCAGCCCAGTCCTGGTGCAGGTGAGCGTCGAGGTCCCGTGGCCCGACGTGGAGAAGGCGATCGAGGGCAGCTACTCGCAGCTCGGCCGCACCGCCAAGGTCAAGGGCTTCCGGCCTGGCAAGGTGCCGCGCACCGTCCTGAAGCAGCTGTTCGGCCCGCGCGTGAAGCGCGAAGTCGTCAACAACTTGATCGAACAGGGGCTCGGCCGCGCGGTCGAACAACATCGGCTCACGGTCGTGTCCGTGCCCCCGCTCGAGAGCATGCCCGAACTCAAGCAGGGCGAGCCGCTCGCATTCACCGCCAAATTGGAGGTGCGCCCCAAGATCGAGCACGTCGATATCCAGGGGATCCAGCTCGAACGACCGGCGCATCAGATCAGCGACGAGCGGCTGGCGGAGGAGCTCGAGCGCCTGCGCCAGCAGCACGCCGAGCTCGTGACCCCTGAGAGCTCGCGTCCCATCCAAGACGGCGACATCGTCACGAGCGATTACAAGGTGTGGGTCGACGGCGTCGAGCGCCTGGATCTCGCCGCCACGGCGCGGCCGATCGACACCTCGGGCGCGCTCTTGCCCGAGCTGAAGGCGGGCCTGCTCGGCAAGAGTCCGGGCGAAACCGTTCGCGTCGAGCTCACCTTCCCCGAGAGCCAAGGCGGCGAGTTCGGAGGCAAGCCGGGCGTCTTCGAGATCTCGATCAAAGAGCTCAAGGAAAAGGTGCTGCCCGATCTCGACGACGAGTTCGCCAAGGACCTCGAGTTCGCTTCGCTCGAGGAGCTGCGGCAAAAGACCCGCGAGCGGCTGGAAGCGAGCGCACACCAACACGGCGAGGCCGTGCTGCAGGAGCAGCTATTGGACAAGCTCCTGGAGAAGAATCCGATCGAGCTTCCGCCGTCCCTGGTCGCACAGCAGGAGCAGGCGATGCTGCAGGAGTACCTGCGCATCGTGCAGCGCACCGGGCAAGCACCGAGCGACGCCGCGAGCTTCCTCGAAGGCACCAAGCGCAACGCAGAGCGCCGCGTGCGCACTGCGCTCTTGCTCGGTGCCGTCGCGACGCAACACGGGATCCGCGTAGAACCGGCAGATCTCGACAAGCGCCTCGAAGAGATCGCGCAGCGCAGCGGCAAGCACGTCGCCAAGGTGCGCGCTGAGCTCTCGGGTGAACGAGGAGAGGCCTTGGAGTCCCAGATCCTCGAGGCGAAGCTGCTTGAGTATCTGCTCGGTCAGGCTACCATCACCGAAGCAGCGAGCTGAGCGCGCGCGTCACATGGTCGTTGCCGCGCGCCTCACCGCGAGGGGGATGCCCGTGGCCGAAGATGACGTGACGCCCAGTTTGTACATTCCCAACCCCGTGGTGGTCGAAACGACGCACCGCGGCGAACGCACTTGGGACGTCTACAGCCGCCTCCTCAAGGACCGCATCGTGTTCTTGGGCACCGAGGTCAACGACACGGTCGCCAACCTGATCATCGCGCAGCTGCTCTTTCTCGAGAGTGAGGATCCCGACAAGGAGATCACGCTCTACATCAATAGCCCAGGGGGCGTGATCACCGCCGGGCTCGCGATCTACGACACCATGCAGTACGTGCGTTGTCCGGTCGCCACCGTATGTCTCGGTCAGGCAGCGTCGATGGCGGCCGTGCTGCTCGCCGCTGGCGCCAGCGGTCGTCGCCGCGCGCTACCCAACAGCCGCGTCATGATTCATCAGCCGCTCGGCGGGTTCCGTGGTCAAGCCACCGACATCGAGATTCACGCGCGCGAGATCCTCGCGTTGCGCTTGCGGCTCAACGAGATCCTGGCCTCGCACACGGGCCAAAGCGTCGACAAGATCCGCGAGGATACCGAGCGTGACCGCTACCTGTCAGCTACGGACGCCAAGGAATACGGTATCCTCGATGACGTCATCTATCCGCGTCCCGCAAAGACCCTAAAATGAGCGCACGAAGGCGCATGATGGCGCCCAGGGCGGCATGAGCCTGGGAGGTCGGGCCGGGGGCGTTGCGACGCCGGATCAGCGACGGTACACTGAAACATTCGTCAACTGAGAGGTCGGGGCGCGTGGATCGAAGGCGCGAAGAAGGTCACGGCAACCTACAGTGCTCCTTCTGCGGCAAGTCGCAGAAGGAAGTGAAGAAGCTCATCGCCGGGCCGACGGTCTACATTTGCGACGAGTGCATCGGGTTGTGCAACGACATCATCGCCGAGGAGGTCGACCGCGAAGAGTCGTTCTCGTCTGGCACACCACTGCCCAAGCCCTCGGAGATCAAGTCGATCCTCGACGAGTACGTGATCGGCCAAGATCGCGCGAAGAAGATCCTCTCGGTCGCGGTCCACAATCACTACAAGCGCATCGACTCGCGCGTCGGTTCCGACGACGTCGAGCTCCAGAAGTCGAACATCTTGTTGTTGGGGCCGACCGGCTCCGGCAAGACGCTGTTGGCGCAGACCCTGGCGCGCATCCTCAACGTGCCGTTCGCGATTGCGGACGCGACGACCTTGACGGAGGCGGGCTACGTCGGCGAAGACGTCGAGAACATCATCGTCCAGCTGCTCCAGAACGCGGATCACGACGTCGAGCGCGCCCAGCGCGGCATCGTTTATATCGACGAGATCGACAAGGTCGCGCGCAAGGGTGACAACCCTTCGATCACGCGCGATGTGAGCGGCGAAGGCGTGCAGCAGGCGCTCTTGAAGATCATCGAGGGCACGGTGGCGAACGTGCCCCCCAAGGGTGGCCGTAAGCACCCGCAGCAAGATTTCCTGCAGGTCGACACCACCAACATCCTGTTCATCTGCGGCGGCGCCTTCACCGGGCTCGAGGACATCATCGAGAACCGCATCGGCCAGAAGTCGATGGGCTTCGGCGCCAAGATCCAGAGCAAGCAGGACAAGCGCATCTGGGAGTACCTCAAAGAGGTGCAGCCCGAGGATCTGCTCAAGTACGGCATGATCCCCGAGTTCGTCGGGCGCCTCCCCGTGATTGCGCCGCTCCACGAGCTGAACGAAGAGGCGCTGATCGACATCCTGGTCAAGCCGAAGAACGCGCTGGTCAAGCAGTACCAGAAGCTCTTCGAGATGGAC
>CAZYWR010001271.1:0-1589 GCA_964651185.1 uncultured Polyangiales bacterium | reverse complement strand
ACGCCGTCGCCGGTCGCGATGTCGGGGTTGGAGGTGTACAGGTAGACCTTCCCTGCCCCACCCGTGGCGAGGACGGTGGCGTGGGCGACGATCGACAGCACCTGCTGGGTTTGCGTGTCGAGCGCGTACGCGCCGATGACGCGACGTGGACCGCCGAGGCGGGCCAGGTCGATCAAGTCGATGGCCATGCAGTGCGGGCGCAGCTCGATGTTGGGTTGCGCGTGCACGGCGGCGAGCAGGGCTCGCTGCACCTCGGACCCGGTGATGTCGCCGGCATGGACGACGCGGCGCTTGCCGTGGCCGCCTTCGCGCGCCAGGTCGAGCGCGCCGAGCCCGGAGGGGCGGCTCGTCGCCGCGGCGTCGTGCGCGGCGTCGAAGCTCGTTCCGAGCTCGACCAGCGCCTCGATCCGGGCCGGTGCGTCCTCCACCACCATCTCCACGATGGTGCGGTGAGACAGGCCACCGCCGGTCGTGAGCGTGTCGGCCGTGTGCTCATCGAAGGTGTCATCGGGCGCCAACACTGCCGCGATTCCACCTTGGGCCCAGGCCGTGGCCGCGTCGGCTTCCGTGCGCTTCGTGAGCACGGTAACGCGCCCGCGGCGCGCGGCCTCGAGCGCGAACGTCAGCCCGGCGATGCCGCCGCCGATGACCAGATAGTCCGTATCGATACGCATGGCTGACACCGCCCGAAAGCGGGGAATGTAGTGCGCAGGTGCGCCGTTGACGAGCGGCAGCGCGGGTGCCAGCGCCTTGGCAACCCGGGCGCATGCGACATAGGATCGAACGTCGGATGCGTGGATTTGCGGACCGTTCGAGAGCGCGCTCGCGCACGCGCGCCTCTGAAGCCTCGGGCGCGGAGCCGCTCGCGCCGGCAGACGCGGAGCTTGCTGCGCGCCGCGATCGTCGCCGCGCGACGATCGCCGGCTGCGTCCTGGCGCTGAGCGCCCTAGCGGCCGGCGCTGCGCGGGCGGACATCTTCGAATACATCGACGCCGAGGGCGTGTCCCACTACACCAACGTACCCGGGGCCAACAAGAGCTGGCGGCGCATCTATTTCGAAGGCCGCCGATCGCGCGTGATCAAGACTCCGCTCGAACAGCGCGACCACTCGCCCGAGCGCTACAACCGCTACGACGCGTTCCTGCTCGAGGCGGCGCAGCTCTACCAGCTGCCGATCGCCCTGCTCCGGGCCGTGCTGCACGTCGAGAGCGATTTCGATCCCAACGTGGTCTCGGAGGACGGCGCGATGGGGCTGATGCAGCTCATGCCCTTCACCGCGCAAAAGATGGGCGTGGAGGACCCGTTCGATCCTCGCCAAAACATCCTCGGCGGGGCGCGCTTCTTGCGCATCCTGGCCAACCAGTGGAACGGGGACCTGGTGCTCACCATCGCCAGCTACAACGCGGGCGCAGGCGCAGTCGAGCGCTACCGGGGGGTTCCGCCGTACGGCGAGACGCGCCGCTACGTTCAGCGCGTGCTCCAGCGCTACTACGCTTACCGGACCGGCGGCTGACGGATCGCGCGCGCGACGGCTGCCTCAGACCGGTACGCAAAGCGCTCACCCTGGATCATCGCCGCCGCTGCCGGCG
>CAZYWR010001270.1:0-2373 GCA_964651185.1 uncultured Polyangiales bacterium | reverse complement strand
TCTTACGCACGACGAGCGAAGCGAGCCCGGAGAGCGCCGCGATGCCCTCCTCTGCGCTCACGGGCGAGCCGACCGCCCCCTCTTCGGACGTCCTGCCTAGCTGACCGCCGAGCGCGTCGGCGATGAACTCCCGCACCTCGGCGAGCCCGAGCGGGGCGAGCGTGAGCGCGTGCGTGGTCGTGTTCGCCTGCGCCAGCGCAGAGAGCGCGTGCGTGAGCGCGTGGGCCGGTCCGACTTCGTTGTCGCGATAGCCGCCGATCACCAGCAGGTGGCCGCGGTCCGGCGCAGTCAGTAAGACCTGCAACAGACGCAGCGACGCTGGGTCCGCCCACTGCAGGTCGTCGAGGAACAGCACCAACGTGTGCTCCTGAGAAGCGAACAGCCCCACGAAGGTCTGAAACGCCCATTCGAAGCGATTCTGCGCGGCGCTCGGATCGAGCGCGAGCGCCGGCGGCTGCTCGCCCATGACCAGCTGGAGCTCCGGCACCAGATCGATGATCACGCTGGCGCTCGCGCCGAGCGCGCGCTCGATGCGCTCGGCCCAGGCCGCGAGGCGCTCGGGGGGTTCCGCCAAGATGGAGGTCAGCAGCTCGCGACATGCCTGGACGATCGGTTGGTAAGGCACGCCGCGATGCAAGAGATCGAACTTGCCACCCACCATGCGTCCGCGGCGCAGGAGCCGCCTTTGCAGCTCCTGAACCAGCGCTGACTTGCCGGCGCCGGCCGGACCGGCGAGCAGCAGCAGCTCGGCTGCGCCCGCTTCGCAGCGCGCGAACGCCGCCGAGAGCGCGGCCGTCTCGGCCTGACGGCCGTAGAGCTTCTGCGGGATGCGCAGCACGCCCGCGGCGTCTTCGCTGCCGAGAGGAAAGCTCTCGAGGGGACGCTCGGGATGGGCGCGGAGCGCGCGGAGGCAGCGGCGCAGGTCTGCCGCCAGACCGTCGGCATCTTGGTAGCGATCTTCCGCCGCCTTGGCCAGCAACTTGAGGACGATCGCGGAGATCACGGGCGGCACGTCCGAGCGCAGCGCCTCCGGCGGCGCGGGGCGACGCGCGAGGTGGCTGTGCACGAGCTCCAGCGGATCGCTCCCGCCGAACGGACGGCTGCCCGTCAAGAGCTCGTAGAAGACGACGCCGAGCGAGTACAGATCGCTGCGTTGATCGACGCCGCGGTTCATGCGGCCGGTCTGCTCGGGAGACATGTAGGCGAACGTGCCTTCGAACGCCGCCACTTCGTGCTTGGGCCGCGGCTCGCGCGACAGCTGCGTCGCCAGGCCGAAGTCGATCAGCTTGACCTTCCCTTGCTCGTCGATGAAGAAATGATCGGGCTTGAGATCTTTGTGCAGGATGCCGCGCCGGTGGATCGTCGCGACCACCTCCGTAAGGGCGATCGCGAGGGTCAGGAAGTCCTCGAGGCTCGGGCGTCCGGCCGCGATGAGGCCGCTGAGCGGGCGGCCTTCGAGCTGCTCGAGCACCAGCCCCACCCCGCGCCCGGTCTCCAGCAGGCCGTGCGTGCGCGGGACACACGGGACGTCGAGCGCGCCGAGCAGCGCGTGCTCGTGCCGTAGCTTGGCCAGATCGTCGGCGCTCGGATACTCGGCGCGCGCGAGCTTGATCACGACGGGGGCTCGATCGGCCGTGCGCACGCCGTAAAACAGGCGCGCGCGAGAGGTCTCGCAAAGGGCTCTGCTCCACGCGTACTCGCTCGGACTACTCATCGGCGGACCTCGCGCACGGCTTCCTCGGCTTTCTGAGCGTCGTGAGCGCCGGCCTCCGCGCCCTCTGCGGCGGGTGGCCGGCGCGTGGTGAGGCGCCGCGGCTTGTCTGATCGCGCGCGCCCGGGCGGCTGCTCGCGACACGCCCGCTCCAGCATCGAGGTCGCCTCCGGCAGCTCGACCGGCCTGCTGAATAGGTAGCCCTGCGCCATGTCGCAGTGCAGCGCGCGCAGGCGCGCGAGCTGCGGCTCGGTCTCCACGCCTTCGGCGATGACCTCGGCGTTGAGCGCGTGCGCGAGCAGGATGATGCTCTCGACGATCGACACGCTCATCGGGTCGTTCTCCATGTCTTTCACGAAGGAGCGATCGATCTTCAGCGCATCCACCGGGATGCGGTGCAGATAGCTGAGCGAGGAGTGCCCGGTGCCGAAGTCGTCCAGATGAAACTTGAGCTCGAGCTCGCGCATGCGCGCCAGCGCCGAACCGGCGATGGCCTTGGACATCAGCGCGCTCTCCGTGACCTCCAGCCGTACGCGATGCCCGGGTACGCCGCGCGTGCGCAGGACATCCGTCAGCTCCTCGACGAACTCCGGATGCGCTAGCTGCTTCGCGGAGACGTTGATCGCCAGCGCGAACTTCGGAAGTTCGCGCAACAGCTCCGA
>CAZYWR010001269.1:0-2285 GCA_964651185.1 uncultured Polyangiales bacterium | reverse complement strand
AGGCTCGCGGCTCGCCGCCGTCTGCGCGGGCCCGGGAGCGTGTCTTGGAAGCTTATGATGCAGTCGTGGTCGGGGCGGGCCCGAACGGGCTCGCCGCCGCCGTTCGCCTGGCACAAGCGGGTTTTTCGACGCTCCTGCTGGAGGCCGCCGAGCGCGTCGGCGGCGGCCTGCAAACGGGCGAGCTGACCTTGCCTGGCTTTCACCACGATCTGTGCGCAGCGATCCACACCATGGGCGTGATCAGCCCGTTCTTCACGAGCCTGCCGCTCGCGGAGCACGGCCTGCGTTGGGCATTTCCCGAAGCCTCGGTCGCGCATCCGCTCGACGATCGGCCGGCCGTCATGCTCGAGCTTTCGCTCGCCGAAACGGCGGCCCGGCTCGGGCGCGATCGCGCCCGCTACACGCGTCTGCTCGCGCCGGTCCTGCGCGAGCCGCGCGGGCTCTTGCGCGATTTGATGGCCCCGCTTGGCTTGCCGGCCCATCCGCTCGCGCTCATGCGCTTCGGCTTCTACGGGCTGCGGCCCGCGCGCTGGCTCGCGCGCCGCTTCGATACGCTCGAGGCGCGCGCGCTCTTGGCGGGTTGCGCCGGCCACTCCATCCTGCCCTTCAGCGCGTGGGGCAGCGGGGCGTTCGGGCTCATCTTCCTTTTGACGGGGCATATCGAGCGCTGGCCTGCGGTGATGGGCGGCTCCGAGCGGCTGGCGCAAGCGCTCGCGAGCTACTTTGCATCGCTCGGCGGCGCGATCCAGACGAACCGTCCGATCCGCCGGCTCAGCGACCTCCCCCCGGCACGCGCGATCTTGTTCGATCTGTCACCCAAGGCGCTGGCCGGAATCGCCGGCGAGGCGCTCCCTCCGCGCTACCTGCGCCGCCTCGCACGCTACGAATACGGGCCGGGCTTGTTCAAAGTCGACTACGCCCTGTCAGGGCCCATCCCGTGGAAGGATCCGAACTGCGCGCGCGCATCCACCGTGCATCTAGGCGGCAGCTTCGAGGAGATCGCAGCGAGCGAAGGGGCGGTGTGGCGCGGCGAGGTGCCGGAGCGGCCGTACGTGATCTTGTGCCAGCAGAGCCACTTCGACCCGAGCCGCGCGCCGGCCGGCAAGCACACGGGTTACGCGTACTGTCACGTGCCGCCGGGCTGCACGCTCGACGCCAGCGCACAGATCGAAGCCCAGATCGAACGCTTCGCACCCGGCTTCCGCGACACCATCCTCGCGCGTCACGTGACCACGCCGCGCGATCTCGAAGCGAAGAACCCGAGCTACGTGGGCGGAGCGGTCACCGGCGGCGCCGCAAACCTGACGCAGTTGTTCACGCGTCCGGTCGCGCGCCTCGATCCCTACACGACGCCCAATCCGCGCTTGTATTTGTGCTCGCACTCGACCCCGCCGGGCGGGGGCGTGCACGGGATGTGCGGCTTCTACGCGGCGGAGAGCGCGATCAGGCGCTTGCGCAAGGGGACGAAGACGGACGCTTGAGGAGCGGAGCGAGCACGCATCGCGCGTCTTCCGCCGAACCGGACGCACGTAGCGATCGACCAGCTGCAGCACGGCGTAAGCGGCTCGATCCTAGTCAGACGATGAACGGACCGCGGAACGTACGCGAGCCGCCGAGGATGCTCGCGTTCCGCGCAATTTCCGCGGCCGAGGCGGCTTGCGCGCGCTCGTGAGGCCGCGCCGGCGACCTTTGATGGCCGAGGGTGCGCGCGGCGGCGAACCTGCGAACGTACCTCGCGTCCCCGATCACACACGCAACTAGCCGGGAGCACCCGTCGCCAAGCGCTGTTCGAGCGCCTTCGCCAAGAGCGCGAACGCGACCGAGAGCGCCGTGCCGAGCGCGAATAGGCCGGGATAACCCAGCGCCGTCGCGAGCACGCCGGAGAGCGCCGCGGGCGGGAGCTTGCCCCAGACCTCGAGGCTCGCGAGCAGCGTGTAATGCGTGGCGCCGATCTCGCGATCGGTGTGGCGCATCATCAGCGCAAAAAGCACGGTCGTGATCGCGCCGCCCACGAAGTGCTCGACGCAGGTGACCGCGATCACGCTCGTCGCGGTCGGGGCGCCCGCGACGCTCACCCACCATTCGCCGCCGATGCCGAGCGCGCGCACGGATGCGATCGCGACCAATGCTCGCAGAAGATCCGTGCGGCGTGACACGAAACCAGCGAGCGCCGAGCCAGCGAGCGAGCAGACCATCCCAAACGTACCTGCCCATAAGCCGATCTGCGCAGCTGAGAAGCCGCGGTCGAGCAGGAGCGGCTTCCACATGCCGTCCGCGAGCGATTC
>CAZYWR010001268.1:0-7296 GCA_964651185.1 uncultured Polyangiales bacterium | reverse complement strand
TCCGCGATCGCGCGGCTCGCGCAGAAGGCGCGCGCGGCCGGCATCCACGTCATCCTCGCGACGCAGCGTCCGTCCGTGGACGTGATCACCGGCATGATCAAGGCGAACTTCCCCGCGCGCATCGCGTTCAAGGTTAGCCAGCGCGAGGACTCCAAGACCATCTTGGGCCGGCAAGGGGCCGAGCACCTGCTCGGAATGGGCGACATGCTGATGATCCCGCCCGGATCGGGCGACCTCAAGCGCGTGCACAGCGCCTATATCAGCGAGGACGAGGTCACCGCGCTGTGCGATTTCCTACGCACGCAAGGCAAGCCCGTGTACGACGAGAGCATCCTGCGTCCGCGCGACGACGAAGACGGCGGCGACGGTGCGCCGGCCACTGGCAAGAGCGATGACCCCCTCTATGACAGGAGTGTCGCGATCGTCGCGCAGGCTGGCTACTGCTCGATCAGCCACCTCCAGCGGCAGCTCGGCATCGGCTACAACAAGGCCGCGAAGCTGGTGGAACGAATGGAGAAAGACGGAGTCGTTGGCCCGGCATCGGGGAAGGCCGGGGGACGTCGCGACGTGCTCATCCCATCGTTCTAAGGAACGGATCGACGCGCTGCGCAGTGACGGATTCGCACAGTGGAGCGCCGCAGCGTGTGCGGCGGTTCACGCTCCGGCGCGGTGCAGCGCGTCGAAGTTCGCTGCGGTGTGCGCGCCCGCCGCAGATCGCCGCTTCGAAGCGCGAAAGCACCCCGTGGGGGGTGTCACGTTTCTCGTCCTCTGGCGTACAAAGGAGAGCGAGCCGTGCCGAGGCCGTCGCCGCGAAAAGTGGGTCCGGCGCAGTTCGGCACAACCCCACGGCAGGCCGTCGCGATGTACGATGCTCTTCGATTTTCGTGTTCGGCGTGTCGGATCGGCGCTGTGGCGCGCGCGCACTTTGCCTCGCAAGTGCGGGCCGCCGGGCGACGTCGGCGGCGCGCTCATGAGCCCAGCCAGGGCCCGCTTATAAGTGCTTTAGCTCGCTACAGAACTGGCACAGAGCTCACGCGACGCGTGGCATAAGGCTTGCGTAGAATGGTGGTTGACCCGTGGAGGCTCCATGACTGCCGCAACCTGGTACGCCAGTGCCGATGAAGACGCATCCTTGCCTGGAGCGCCTTTGATGGACGGCATGGCCGGCGTCGCGGGTCCGCAGAAAGAGGCAAGCAGCGTGAACTTGGACACCAGCAGGCAGCGCCTTTCGCCTGGGACGCGCGTCGGAGATCACCTGATTGTCCGCGGAGTGCTGGGAGAGGGCGGTACCGCCATCGTTTACGAGGCGTTGCACACGCGTCTGGGCGCTTCGGTCGCGCTCAAGGTGCTCGACGTCTCGGAGGAATACATGGAGAGCGCGCACGCGCGCCTCCGCCGCGAGGCGCACGTCTGTGCGAGCCTCGAGGATCCCCATATCCCGCGCGTCTACGACGTGGGCGAGTTGCCGGATGGTACGCCCTACGTGGTCATGGAGCGGGTCTCCGGCCGCACGCTCGAAGACGTATTGGCCAGTGAAGGCCCGCTTCCGCTCGATGTCGCCGTGCACCTCGCCGAAGACCTGCTGCTCGCGGTCGAAGCGATCGAGAAGGCCGGCATCGTCCACCGCGACATCAAGCCGCCGAACATCATCCTGCAGACCGGAGGCGAAGGGCAGCTGCGCGTCCGCTTGATGGACTTCGGCGTCAGCAAGAACATGAACGTCGACCGCGAGCCGGGCCTCATGCCCGACCCGAGCCTCACGCAGCAAGGCGCCATCGTGGGCACGCCGCATTACATGGCGCCCGAACAGATCGTCGGTCCGAGCGTGGACTCGCGGGCGGACTTATACGCGGTGGGCGTGGTCGCCTACGAGATGATGGGCGGCCGCACGCCCTTCGAGGGGCAGACCACCGGAGACGTGGTGGCGGCCGTGCTGCACACGCGGCCCCTGCCGTTGCGCAAGCTGCGTGACGTCCATCCGGCGCTCGAAGGCTGGGTAGAGCAGGCCATGGCGCCGCGCCGCTCCGATCGCTTCCAGAGCGCGCGCGTGATGCGCGATGCCCTCCGTGATGCGTGGGACGAGCACCTCGCGTACGTGACGCTGTCCGGCCGCAAGAGCTGGATGCGCACGGCGCGCGTGGCGGGCGCCGTCAGCCTGGTCGGGGTGGGCCTCGCCCTGCCCTTGCCGGCCGGTTACGACTTGAATGCCTTGGCGCGGCTACTCAGCCCGCAGGCGGCTCCAGAGCCCGTGCAGGCAGTGAATGCGGCGATGCCGAGCGCGACCGTGACCGTCACGGACACGGCGCCCGTCCCGCCGGCGAGCACCGGCGCGAGGGGCAGCAGCCTGCCGGCGGGGTTACCGGGCTGGAACCATGAGCCGAGCAGCACGCAGATCCCCGCACCGGCGTCATTGGGCGCGAGCGCACCGCCACCCGCCATGGCGGCGCAGGCGCTGCAGCCGCAGACTGCGCAGACGGAGCCGCGAGCGTTGAACGCGGGTCGCGTTCCGCCGGTACCGGCAGTCATGCCGAAGACCCCCGGCGAAGCGCCGTCGAGCGCGGTGATCCGAGTGCCGGGCGCTACGCTCGCGATGCCGGCGCGGCCGGTGGTCCCGGGAGTGGCCGTGCATGCGGCTCCGCTTGCGCGGGCCGGGAGCGCGACCCCGGCCGCAGTGCCGGCGGCGGAGCCGGAGCCGGTTCGTCCGGGCGTGCTGCTCGATGAGTACCTGCGGCAGCTCGAGGAGCAGCTCAAGGCCTCGCCGCCCGCCGCGCACATCGTCGAAGAGCCCAAGCGCGCCCCCGGCCAGCCTGCGCCCAACCCATTCGACACCTCGCTCCCGGACAACCCCTACCAGAGCCAAGCCGAAGCGCCCGAGGCGACGCCCTAAGTGCTCTGACCGAGGGATTTGATCCGCCTCGGCTGCCTCCGATGCCGATCTCGCCGCGGCTCTCCTCGAATATGCGCGGCATGTCCCGTCGTCGGGCCGTAGCCGGCCTCGACCCCGGATCCTCGCCGATCCGAATCAAATCCCTCGGTCACAGCACTCTCGACTCGTCGTCACGAAGACGTTGCGTCTTCGGGGTCAGGGCGCAGGCGGGTGCTGCCGTCGTGAAGCGACACGGGCGCAGGGGCCTTGCGCAAGCGCAGGTTCAAGAGCTCGACGCCGAACGAAAAGGCCATCGCAAAGTAGATGTACCCTTTCGCGATCGGCTGTCCCATGCCCTCGGCGAGCAGCATCACGCCGATCAAGATGAGGAACGAGAGCGCGAGCATCTTCATCGTGGGATGCCGATGCACGAAGTCGCCGATCGCGCCCGCAAACGCCAGCATCACGATCATGGCGACGACCATGGCTGCCACCATGATCGGCAGCTTGCGCGCCATGCCGACGGCCGTGATCACCGAATCGAACGAGAACACGATGTCGAGCACGGCGATCTGCACGAGCACGAGCCCGAACGCCGCGCTCCCCCTGTAGCTGTGCTGTTCTTCGACTTTGACCTCGAGCTTGTCGTGAATCTCGCGCGTGGCTTTCGCGATCAAGAAGCCGCCTCCGCCGAAGAGGATGAGGTCGCGGCCGGAGACGGGATGACCGAGCAGCGAGAACCATGGGCGCGTCAGCCCCATGAGCCAAGACATGCTGAACAGCAGCAGAAGGCGCGTGCCGAGCGCCAGCACGAGTCCGAGCCGCCGCGCGCGCGGCTGCTGCGCGCGCGGCAGTCGACCAGTCAGAATCGAGAGGAAGACGACGTTGTCGATGCCCAGCACCGTCTCCATCGCGCTGAGCGTGACCAAGCTGAGCAACCCCTCCCAAGACCAAAACGCCGACGCATCCATCGCACCACCTGAGCGTCGCATCGAAGCGCGCGCCCTGCCGCTGCAGCATTATGCCGCACTCCACCAAACTGCCACGGCGAGCGCCGTCGTAAAGGCGAGCTCGCCGCGCGGCGCTCCCGTTCATCGAGCGGGGAGAGGCGCGACTCGGGGCCGTTTGGCGCCGTCCGAAGCCTAGGTTTGGAGGCCTTCGAGCAGGCTGGCGAGGTCCTCGGCGTGCTCCTCTTCTTCCTCGAGCACGTACTCTATCAAGCGGCGCGTGGTCGGGTCGCTCTCGCCGAGCCAGCGCACGATCTCGGCATATGTGCTGATCGCGATGCGCTCCGCCACGAGGTTCTCTCGCAGCAGCTCGCGCAGGTTGTTCGAGGTCGAATAGTCGGCGTGGCTGCGCGTTAACAAGGTCGCAGGGTTGAAGTCGGGTTCTCCGCCGAGCTGCACGATGCGCGTGGCGATCTTCTCGGCGTGCGCTTCTTCTTGAGCGGCGTGCTCCTTGAACTCGGCGACCACCGCCTCGGCGTGGATGCCTTTGGCAACCAGGGCGTTGTTGCGATAGCGTAGGTTGCAGACGATCTCGGTGGCGAGGGCTTCGTTGAGCACCTTGACGACGGCCGCGGGCTCCGCGCCGTACGTGCCCGTGACGGCTCCTTCGTCCATGCGCTCGCGCGCGCGTCGCTTGATGTTCTCGAGATCGAGTCGAAATGGTTCCTTCATGGTCGCGGCTCCTCGCGCCGGAAACTGCAGGTTCCGTACCACCTGCGGGCGAGGACACGAAATGCTCGAATGCGATCCCTTATTCAGGGCAGCCGTCGAGCGTCCCTCGTGGCGACTTGTCCGCCGCTTCCGCGCTCGAGGAGAGGCTCCCCACGTCAAGTGCACGGCCCGTTCGGGGTACGAAAAGCGGGTGGTCAGGGCGTCGCCGAGAAGGTAAGAGCGTGAGCGGGTCGGCGCATGGAAGGCGCTGCTCGCTTCGGCTAAAGGCACCCGTCAGCGCCGGGACGAGCCGCCCTTCGTCATGTTGGCGCCGCGCGAAAAGTTCACGCGAAAAGGTTACAGAGGAGACCCGATGAGCACCCCGTACGAGCTGCACGGCAACGTCGCCGTGATCACCTTGAACAACCCGCCCGTGAACGGCCTCAGCCACGCGCTGCGCTCCCGGATCGTGGCGGGCATCGACGCCGCCGCTGAGGACGCGCGCGTGCAAGCCATCGTGCTGATCGGCTCTGAGCGCGCGTTTTCGGGCGGTGCGGACATCCGCGAGTTCAACACGCCGGCAGCCTTCGCCGAGCCCAACCTGCACACCACGATCGCGGCCGTCGAGAGCAGCGAGAAGCCGGTGATCGCGGCGATCGGCGGGGCCTGTATGGGCGGCGGGCTCGAGCTCGCGCTGGGCTGCCACTTCCGCGTCGCGCTCCCGGACGCGCAGATCGCGTTGCCCGAGGTCAAGCTCGGCATCCTGCCGGGGGCCGGCGGCACGCAGCGGCTGCCGCGCGTGGTGGGCGTCGAGGCCGCCTTGAACATGATCGTGTCGGGCGAGACGGTGCCGGCCGAGAAGCTCAAGCCGACGGCGCTGTTCGACGAGATCGTGAGCGGCAACCTGCTCGAGGCGGCGCTCGCCTTTGCCGGCAAAGTGGCCAGCGAAAAGCGCGCTGCGAAACGCGTGCGCGACTTGAAGATCAAGTTCCCTGAGGCCGAGGGCTTCTTCCAGTTCGCGCGCAACACGGTGGGCGCGATGGCCAAGAACTACCCCGCGCCGCTCAAGTGCATCGACGCCGTGGCTGCGGCCGTGTCGAAGCCGTTCGAGGAGGGCCTCAAGGTCGAGGCCGGCTTCTTCCGCGAGCTCGTGCTCAGCGACGAATCGAAGGCGCTGCGCCACGCGTTCTTCGGCGAGCGCGCGGCTTCGAAGATCGCCGACGTACCGGAAGACACGGCGACGCGCGCGATCAAGAAGGTGGGCATCATCGGCGCCGGCACCATGGGCGGCGGCATCGCCATGAACTTCCTGAACGCCGGCATTCCCGTGACCATCCTCGAGATGAAGCAGGAGGCGCTCGACAAGGGCCTCGCGACTATCCGCAAGAACTACGAAGGGTCGCTCAAGAAGGGCAAGCTCTCGCAGGCCGACCTCGACACGCGCATGGGGCTGCTCACGCCGACCCTCAGCTACGACGGGCTGCGCGACGCCGACCTCATCATCGAGGCGGTCTTCGAGGAGATGGGCGTCAAGGAGCAGGTCTTCAAAAAGCTCGACGAGGTGGCCAAGCCGGGCGCGATTTTGGCGAGCAACACCTCGACGCTCGACGTGAACAAGATCGCGAGCTTCACGAAGCGCCCGGCCGACGTGTTGGGCCTCCACTTCTTCAGCCCGGCCAACGTGATGAAGCTGCTCGAGGTGGTGCGCGGCGAGAAGACCGCGAAGGACGTGCTCGCCACGACCATGCAGCTCGCCAAGAAGATCAAGAAGACGGCCGTGGTGTCCGGCGTGTGCGACGGCTTCATCGGCAACCGCATGCTGCACCTCTACATGCGCCAGGCCGATCAGCTGGTCGAAGAGGGCGCGACGCCGTGGCAGGTCGACAAGGTGCTCGAGAAGTTCGGCTTCGCGATGGGGCCGTTCCGCGTGGCGGATCTCGCCGGCATCGACATCGGCTATGCGATTCGCAAGGCCAAGTACGCGCAAAATCCGTCGCTCAAGGTCCCGAACGTGGCCGACCGCGTGGCCGAGCTGGGGCGCTTCGGGCAGAAGACGGGCGCCGGTTATTACAAGTACGAAGCGGGCCGCCGCGATGCGATCCCGGATCCCGCGATCGAGCAGCTGATCGACCAGGTCCGCAAGGAAAAGGGCGTCACGCCGCGCAAGGTCGCGGACGACGAGATCCTGCAGCGCTGCGTGTACGCGCTGGTCAACGAGGGGGCGCGCATCCTGGAGGAGGGCATCGCCCAGCGCGCCTCGGATATCGATATGGTCTATCTGACCGGCTACGGCTTCCCGATCTTTCGGGGCGGGCCGATGCTCTACGCCGATACGGTCGGCCTCTACTCGGTGGCGCGCGCGTGCAAGCGCTTTCAGAAGCAGACGGGCGACAAATTCTGGGAGCCCGCACCCCTGCTCGCGCAGCTCGCGGCGAACGGCAAGACCTTCAACGGCTGAATTGGTGGAGAGCTCAAGATGACTGACGCAGCAATCGTTTCTATCGCTCGTACCGGCTTGGCCAAGTCGTGGCGAGGTTCGTTCAACATGACGCACGGCGCGACCTTGGGCGCGCACGTCGTCAAGCACGCCGTCGAGCGCGCGCGCGTGGAGCCGGGTGAGGTCGAGGACGTGATCATGGGCTGCGCCTTCCCGGAGGGCGCGACCGGCTCGAACATCGCACGGCAGATCGCGCTGCGCGCTGGGTTGCCGGTGACGGCCGCGGGCATGACGGTGAACCGCTTCTGTTCGTCGGGCCTGCAGGCGATCGCGAT
>CAZYWR010001267.1:0-1965 GCA_964651185.1 uncultured Polyangiales bacterium | reverse complement strand
TCGTGAGCTGCCCGTCGTGCTCGAACGCGCTGTCCGGCAGACAACCGCGCGAAGCGAGCGCGTAGCTCGCGGGCCCCGCCTCGAGCTCGAGCGCGAGCAGGTTGAGGTCGTCGAAGGCGGCCGCCGAGCGATCCGACGGTTCTGCGCTCGCAGCGTACGACAACTCGCGCGCGAGAAACGAGCGCGCGCGCTCATCTTCACGGCCGAGCGCCTCGAGTACGTGCACGCGTGAAGCGTCAAAGCCGCGCTCGCACAGGAGCTCGGCGACGCGGCGCGGCGTCCCGCCATCCCAGGACAACGCGATCACCTGCCGGCCCGGGGCCAAGTAGCGCACGAGCGTATGGAGATCGCGCCCGTGCAGCGCCACCACGTCGACGGCTTGCAAGGCCCAACCGAGGCGCGCTGCCGCAAGCGAGACGGACGACGGCGCGGGATAAGCGGTGAGCTCCGTGCGCGCGACCCGCGCCGCCAACGTCGCGCCCACGCCGTAGAAGAATGGATCGCCGCTCGCGAGCACGCAGGTCGAGCGGCCACGGCGCGCCAGCACCCGCTCGATGCCCTGCGCGAACGGCGTCGGCCAGGTCATGCGCTCGCCGTGCACGAGGTCCTGCACGAGCGCGAGCTGACGCGCGCCGCCCACCACCAGCTCGGCCCGTTCGATCGCGGCGCGCGCCTGCGGCGTGAGGCTGTCGAGGCCCTCGGCGCCCAGGCCCACGATCGCGAGCCATGGCGCGTCTTGCGATCTCTCCTTACTGTTCGAGGCAGATGACATGCGCTGCAACGTCTTGATCTTGGGCGGCACGACCGAAGGCCGGCGCTTGAGCGAGCTCCTGGCCGGCGACGATCGCTATCGCGTGCTGCTGTCCTATGCCGGGCGCACCGAGCACTTGCAAGTCCCGCGCGTCCCGCATCGCGTAGGCGGCTTCGGCGGCGCCACGGGGCTCGCCGCGTTCTTGCGGGAAGGCGCCTTCGCCGCGCTGGTCGACGCGACGCATCCGTTCGCGGCGCGCATCTCGGCGAACGCGGTAGAGGCCGCCGCGCGCGCGCAGGTGCCGCTGTTGCGCATCGCGCGCCCGGCCTGGCGAGAGCGCGCCGGGGATCGCTGGCAGCTCGTGGCCTCGATGCGAGAGGCCGCCCGCGCTCTGGGTTCGACGCCTCGCCGAGTGCTGCTCACGATCGGACGGCTCGAAGTCGACGCCTTCTCGCTCGCGCCGCAGCACGACTACCTGATCCGCACCATCGATCCGTTCACGCCGGCGCTGCCGCGCGCGCGTGTGTCGTGTGCGCGCGGCCCCTTCCGGCTCGACGACGAGCTGGCGCTGCTCGAACGCGAACGCATCGAGGTGATCGTGAGCAAGAACGCCGGCACGGACGCGACCTACGCCAAGATCGAAGCGGCGCGCGCCCTCGCGATCCCCGTGATAATGGTGGAGCGTCCGACCTTGCCGCCGGCGCCGGAGACCGCGCACGTCGACGGCGCGCTCCCCTGGCTCGCGGGCATTCACGGCGACGTGCTTAGGCGGCGCGGCGCGTAAAGCCAGCACGATCCGTCGGGGCGCGCGATGCGGCGCGTCGTCGACGTGCCGATCAACAGCAAGGTGCGCATGTCGGCCACAGCGGGATCGGCCTCGCCCAGCGTGGTGATCACGATGTGTTCGTCGGGCCGGCCGACGGCCTGCGCGAAGGCGACCACGCGGCCGGCCGGCAGCTCGCGGCGCAAGAGCGCAAAGGCGGCGTGGATCTGCGTCGGGCGCGCCTTCGACGCAGGATTGTACAGAGCGATCGCGAAGTCTGCGCGAGCGGCGAGCTCCAGGCGCCGCTCGATGGCGCTCCACGGCTTGAGGTTATCGGACAAGTTGAGGGCGCAAAAGTCGTTGCCGAGCGGCGCGCCGAGCCGCGCGGCCGCAGCCAGCATCGCCGTCACCCCTGGGAGCACGGCCACGTCGAGCGCCGCATAGCGGCTCG
>CAZYWR010001266.1:0-2298 GCA_964651185.1 uncultured Polyangiales bacterium | reverse complement strand
AGGCGGCGCATCGCCCCCTCGATGTCGGCGCGCTCTTCCTGATCGACGAGCAGCTCGCCGTCGGCGCGGAGCGCTTGCTGCAAGGCCGCGAGGAGGCGGCTCGCGTCCACTTGCTCCTCGCGTAGGCGGCGGACACGCACGTCGTCTTCGCCGTGCTCGTAAGCCTCGAGCAGCATGCGCTCGACCTCTTCCTCGCTCAGGCCGTAGCTCGGCCGCACTTCGATCCCTTGCCGGACGCTGGTCGTCTTCTCCTCGGCTTCCACCTTGAGCAGCCCGTCTGCATCCACGCGAAAGACGACGGAAAGACGCGCCATCCCGGCCGGCAAGGGCGGAATGCCCCGGAGCGTGAAGCGCGCGAGCGAACGGCAGTCGCTCGCGAGCTCGCGCTCTCCTTGCACGACGTGCAGCGAAAACCCCGTCTGGTTGTCAGCGTAAGTCGTGAACTCCTGTGCCTGGGCGGCAGGGATGGGCGTATTGCGCGGCAAGATACGCTCGACCACGCCGCCCATGGTCTCGACGCCGAGCGACAGCGGCAGGACGTCGAGCAAGAGCACGTCTTCGTTGCGCCCTTCACCGGCGAGCAGATCCGCCTGGACGGCGGCGCCGAGCGCGACCACTTGATCCGGATCGATGGAGCCGAGCGGCTCTTTGCCGAATAGCTCGGCGACGTAACGACGCACGAACGGCACGCGCGTCGCGCCGCCCACCAGAATCACGCCGTCGATCTCTGCCGGGCTGAGCCCCGCGTCGCGTAGCGCCCGCCGTACCGCCTGCCCCGTGCGTTGCGTGAGCGGCTCAACCAGCTGATCGAGCTCGGCGCGCGTCACGGCGTGCACGACGCGCGCGCCGTCGGGTCGCTCGAGCTCCGCTTCCACCGAAGACTCGACGCTGAGCGCATGTTTGATGCTCCGCGCGGCGATCAAGGCATGGCGAATGAGGAGCGGCGTGCGCTCCGCGGGTTCGGGCGCGAGCACCGCGAGCAGGCGTTCGGCCAGCGCGCGATCGATATCGTCACCGCCGAGCTGACTGTCTCCGCCGGTGCTGCGCACTTGAAACACGCCATCCTCGAGCGACAGAATGGTCACGTCGAACGTGCCGCCGCCGAGGTCGTAGACCGCGAACGTGCCGTTCTGACACGCTTGTAAACCGTATGCGAGCGCGGCGGCGGTCGGCTCGTTCAACAGCCGCAACACCTCGATCCCGGCCAAGCGGCCCGCGTCCTTGGTCGCCTGGCGCTGCGCGTCGTCGAAGTACGCAGGCACCGTGATCACCGCGCCGCCTACAGGGCCGAGCTCCTCTTCGGCGCGTGCCCGCAGGGCAGCGAGGATCTGCGCGCTCACCTCGACCGGCGTCACGACGCGCTCGGGCTGTACGCGGAAGCGCACCACGGGCCCTTCCTCGGTCGCGAAGCGGTACGGTCCGAGCCGGCGCGTCTCCGGGTCGTCGGCGCCGCGGCCCATGAAGCGCTTGACGCTAAAGAGAGTGTCCTCGGGGAACCGCTCCGCGAGCGCGAGCGCCTCCTTGCCCACGAGCACGCCGCCATCCGCCGCGTAATGCACGACCGAGGGCACGAGCGGATCACCGTCGCAATCGCGCAGCGCGAGCGGCTCGCCCGTAGGCGTCACGTACGCGACCAAGCTGTTGGTCGTGCCGAGATCGATGCCGACCGCCTTGGGTGCGGCCCCGGGATCGTGGATCTGCAGTAACGCCATGATCTAGTCTGCCACCTCGCCTCAGAGCGCGTCCTCGAGCAGCGCGACTTCCTCGAGAAAGCGCCGGTAGTAGCGCAATCGCGCGAGCGCGCTCGTCGCCTGCGCGAGCGCGCCCTGCGGACTGTCCGGAGCGCGTTCGGACGGCATGCGCGATGGCTCCGCTCCATCGCGCGCGCGCGCGAGCTGGCCCAGTGCCGCCCGCAGCGCGTCGACACTCTCGTTTTCCTTCGTCCGCACGGCTCGCGCTAGCCGCTCGCGCACACGCACGTCACCGCTCACCTTGGTCCCGGCCAGCTGTTCGCGCAGCTCCATGACCTCCATCAAAAACGCTGGGTCAGCGTCGCTCGCCGGCTCCGCGGCTGCGCCGTGGCGCGCGAGCAGCAGCGCGGCGCGCTCGAGCGGGTCGCGGAGCGCGCGATAGGCGTCATTGACGCTGACCGCGCGCGCGAGCCGCGCACGTCGCTCGGACGCCGCTGCCTGGACGTAGCGGTGAGTCTGCAGCGCGCGCTGCAGGTCTAGGTTTCGGTGCTCGTGCGCCTTGAGTTAGAGATAGATGCTGTGCGTGAGTCACAGCTCGTCGAACGCA
>CAZYWR010001265.1:0-2527 GCA_964651185.1 uncultured Polyangiales bacterium | reverse complement strand
CCGACCTCGCGCAACTTCGCGCCGGTCGCCGCGTCGAAGAAGGTGATGAGCCCGCCCTCGGCCGCATGGCCCACGAACACGCGCGGCTGCGCCGCGAGGGGCAAGAAGCCGATCGAGCTGGGCGGCGTGCTGAGCGGCGTGGTCGTCACCTCGAACGAGCCGAGGTCGATCACGTCGAGCGCGCGCACCGCTTTGCTGTCGTTGCGCAGGAGCGCGAAGATATGCGTGCCGTCGGGCGTGATCACGAGCCCGCCCTCATTCACGGGCGCGCTCGTGAGCTGCAGCTTCGTGAAGCCGCTCGCCAGTTCGAGCACGCTGTAGCCCTCCGACGCCGCGATGCGCGCATCGTCGTCGGTCGCCGTGGCCGCGTTGCCCTCGGTGCTGTGCAGAATCAGCGCGTGCTTGCCGTCGTCCGAGAGCGCCACCGCGCGCACCGACTTGCGCAGCCGCACGCTGCGCGCAGGCGCCGTACCGTCGAGGTCGTCGAGCACGACCACGCCGTCGATGGGGGCCGCCGTGGTGTAAGCGATCGCCTGTTTGCCCGTCTTGGACAGCGTGATCGAGCCGATCAACTGGTCTTCGATCGTGCGCACGCGCAAGGTGCTGGGGTCGCTGAAGCCCTGCGGGAGCGGGATGCGCACGAGCGCGCCGCGGTCGCGCAGCACGGCCACGGCGAACGTCCCGTCCGGGGCGAGATCGAGGTCCGTCAGCTCGGGCTCGGCGCTCGCGACGCTGCTGGCGTCGAGGACGCCGGCATCGGCTGCGCCCGCGTCGCTCACGCCAGCATCGCTCGAGCCGGCATCCTCGACGCCTGCGTCCACGGTGCTCGGCGGCAGGCCCAAGGATGTGAGATCGAGCGTCTGAATCGTGCCGTCGGCGAGGTGGATGAGGCGCAGCGTGCTGTCCTGTTCGCGACGCGCCAGCGCCAGGGATCCGTCCGGCGTGACCTGCACGTCGACGCTCTCGGCCTGGCCGAGTTGATCGCCGACCCCGACCAAACGATGCGACAGGGTGGTCAGATCGAGCACGGAGATGCCGTCCTCAGTGATCACGAACGCCTGCTTGCCGTCGCCCGAGAACTGCACGCCGTGCGGGCGAAAGCCGACGCTGGCGCGGCGCGTTTGCTCCGCGCCGGGTGTCAGATCGACGACCGTCAGATCCTGAAAGCTCTGGGCGCTGCTGACGCCCGTGGTCGCGTTCAGGTAGATCACGGCGTGCGCGGCGTCCGGCGCGATGGCGATCGCGTTGGCGTCGTGGCCGACGGCCAACGGCAGCACACTGGTCTTGCCATCGACCGTGCGCAAGAGCGCGGCGTCGCGCGTGCCCACGTTCAAAACCAGGGCGATGTCTCGGCCCGGCACGGTCGCGGCGTAGGTGGGTTGGCTGCCGACCGTAAGATCTTCGATCGCGAAGCTGGCCGCGTTGACCACCGCGACGCGGTTGGTCAGCGGATTGGGTACGTAGACCGAAGTGGCGCCCCCGCGCGGCACGTCGAAGGCGAGCTGCTCCTCGTTTTCGGCCGCGAGCGGCGTGTCGCCTCCGGTTGCTGCTTTGCCGGCGTCTCTCTTTGCCGTAGACGCCGAACTGCCGTGCGAGCCGTCGTCGTCTGAGGCGTTGTCGCCTCCTTCAGAACTGCTCGCAGCGTTATCCGAAGCGGAAGACGACGAATCGCCGCAGCTTCCGGACACGGCCACGCCGAACGCCGCGCACAGCCATCCCGCGCGCCAAACCTTTTTACGCCAAGCCATACCGGCCGGCCCAAGCAGAAAGCAGGCCAGCACTTCGCCGCGCATTCCAATCCGCAAAAACCAGCGCTCGGCAGCCGTCTTTGGTGGGCGTGGTCGCTCTCCCGCCCACGCGCTCCCCGTGACGCGACTCTCCACGTCACGGACGTGTGCCGAAACGTGCCGTATACGTACGTAAGATCTTTTCACTCCGTGCGCGCTCTCGACTGGCCTGTTACACCGCCGGCGTGCCTTACGATGAGCCCGAGGAGCACCGGCCCGAGCCCCCCTTACGCGCGCAGATCACCGGCCCTATCCCGTGGGAAGACGGTGCACTCCCGTGGTGGCGCCGGCTGAGCGGGACGATCGCCGCGACGTTCGCGCCGCTCGCCAGCCTGCACGCCACGGTACACGGCGAGATCGCGCCGGCGCTGCGCTTCGCGCTCGTGGCCGCGCTGCCGTTCATGGCCGTTTGGGCGATCATTCCCTTCACGTACACGCTGCAGTTCAAGCCGGAGTTCGCGCTCGAGGTGACCGCGCGCGACCCGCAGAGCCTGGCGCTCGATATCGCCCGGGCAGTGGGGATCGGGCTGGGCCTGAGCCTGATCTCGCTCTTGTCGTGGGGCATCCCCTTCGTGAGTCTGCTGCGCGGTTTCGCCGACGGCCCGCGTCCCGAAGACCCGACCCGCGCCGGCTGGCGCACCGTGCTCTACCGCGCTTGGGTCATCCCGTGTGGCATGGCGCTGTTCTCGTTCATGCTATGGGCGCTGCCCAAGCAGCCCAACCCGTTTCTGATCGAGCTC
>CAZYWR010001264.1:0-2139 GCA_964651185.1 uncultured Polyangiales bacterium | reverse complement strand
CGAGCCGCTCGAGCAGCAGCTCGCGCTGCAGAACATGATCGAAGCGCGCACCCTGGGCCAGGGCATGTTGGTGGTGGTGTGTCTCGTCGCACTCGTGCCTTGCATCGAAGAGCTGCTCTTTCGCGGCCTCTTCTTGTTCGGTCTCGCGCGCCGCTACGGGGATGGCTTCGCGCTGCTCCTGAGCTCCTGCTTCTTCGGCGTCGTGCACCTCGGCGCCGTACCCGCGGTGTATGCGACCGTGGCAGGGCTCCTGCTCGCCACGCTCGCGCTGGTCACGCGCTCGGTCTGGCCCGGCGTCGCGCTGCACGCGGCCGTCAATTCCGTGCCCGTGCTGGTGCCGGAGCGCGTTCTGCCCATCCACGGGTTCAACGTGCCGAGCGCCGACGCCACGCACCTTCCGCTGTGGCTCGTGTGGCCGCCGCTGTTGATCGGGCTCGGATTGTTGGCGGTGGTGCGGCGCATCGAGTACGCAGGTCGCGCATGAGCGAGCTGGCCGTCGCCTCCTATCGCCCACCGCCCGGCCGCCGCGTGCAAGGCGGGCCGCCCACGGGCTTGTGTCTGTGCGGCGGAGGCGTGACCGGCGCGATGTACGAAGTGGGCTGCCTGGCGGCGCTCGAGGACTTCTTTGCGGGATTCTACGCGTGCGACTTCGACGCCTTCGTGGGCAGCGGCGCGGGCGCGAGCGTGGCGGTGGCGCTCGCCGGCGGCCTGCGCGCAGGAAGGCTCTACCGTGCGTTGCTCGATCCGGCCGACGACTTCTTTTCGCTGCGCCGCCAGCACATGTTCGGCTTCGATGCGGGCGAGTGGCGGCGCGTGATCAGCACCGTGTTGATGGCAGGGCGGCGCGCCGTGGCTTCCGTCATCGCGAGCCCGCTCGAGACCGATGTCTGGTACGAGCTCGAACGTTTCGTCGACTCGCTGCCGGCGGGCTTATTCAGCCTCGATCCGTACGAGCGCTTCTTCGCTGAGTTCATGGAGCGGCGCGGGATCGGAAGCGCATTTGCGGCGCTGCCAAAGCCGCTTGCGGTGGTCGCGCACGATCTCGACGCGGGCGAGCGCACCGTGTTCGGCGCGCCTCCGTTCCTCGATGTCCCGATCGCGCGCGCCGTCGCGGCGTCGTCGGCGATCCCGGTGCTGTTCGCGCCGGTTCGCGTCGGGGAGCGCGACTACATCGACGGCGGGCTCGGCGACGTCGCCCACGTCGATGTGGCCGCGCAGCTCGGCGCGAGCGTGGTGCTGATCGTCAACCCCATGGTGCCCATCCGCGCGGAGCTCGAGGCGCGCGACATTCCCACCGGCCACGGCCGCATGAAGCGGGTGCGCGACAAAGGTCTGCTCTGGGTCTACAACCAGGCGTTCCGCATGCGCAGCGACGCGCGTCTGCGCGCCGGCCTCGACCGCTACCGCGCCGAACACCCTGACACCGCGGTGCTCTTGCTGGAGCCCGATCCGTCCGATGCCACGCTCTTCATGCACTCGCCCATGAACTTCGCGGCCCGGCGCGCGATCCTTACACACGCATACACGACGACCTATCAGGCGCTGCGCGTGCCCTCCTCTTCGCTGCGGCGGTTGATCGAGCAGCGCGGATTCCAGAGCAAAGAGTAGTAAAGTCTCTGCTCGGGCGCGCACGACACGAGCTCGCCTAGGACGCGCGCTGTCGTGCAGCGTTCGGTCCATCCGCGAACGGAGCCCATTTTTGAACTCGCGACGCGACGAGGACATCACCCAAGAGGTCGCCCTGCCCGCGGATCTGCGGCCCAAGCGGAACGCGCTGACCTTGCACGTGATCAAAGGTCCGCGCGCCGGCGAAGTGCTGACCGTCGATCGCGCCGACGCGATCTTGGGGCGGGGCGAAGACGCCGACCTGCGCATCGAAGATCCCAGCCTCTCGCGTATGCACGTCCGCTTCGAGCGCGACGGCGACACGCTCACGGTCACCGACCTCGACAGCATGAACGGCACGTTGATCGAGGGTACGCGGCTCGAGGGCACACGGCTCGGCGAAAGCGATATCGCAAAGGCGATGGACGAATTGCAAGCGGCGCTCTCGCCGCTCAGCGATGTGCATGCCTCGGCGGATTACCGGCGCCGCGTCGCCGCCGGCCTCGCCGCCCGCGCCATCGCCGAAGCGCATGC
>CAZYWR010001263.1:0-1688 GCA_964651185.1 uncultured Polyangiales bacterium | reverse complement strand
CGCGCGCGTCCGCGCGCCTTTCGCCTCGGTTCGGCTCGCGCACGTCCGGAGCGCTCGAGTCGCGCGCGGGGCCGCGCGCTTCGACCAGCGCGGCCGGCGGGATCGAACAGCGCACGCGGACGCAGCGCTGGTCGCATAGGTTCGACAGGATGCGCAGCCCCACTTCGCCGCCCGTGAGCTCGGCGAGTCGGTCGGCGGTGGCTTCCGCGACGGTATTGACGAGGTTCGCGCCCATGGCATCGCGACAGTCGATCAAGAAGTGCACCACCACCATGCCGTCGCCGAGGTCGCGCACGTCGAGCCCGCGCGCGCCGCCGCCGCGTCGGACCAAGTTCGGCACGGCCTCGTCCGCGCGCCGCAAGAGCTCCGCCTTGTGCTCGAGCACGGCCGCGCAGGCCGCCTCGCCGTCCGGTACGCCATCGAGCTGCACCTGACTGATCATCACCGGGTCGTCGGCTTCTGCGATGAAGCCTCCGCCCGTGCGCACGATCCGCGCCGCGTTGGACGCCGCGGCGACGACGGAGGGCTCTTCGACCACCATCGGCACGAGGTAGTCTTCGCCGTTCATCTGCAAGTTGAGGCCGAGCGCGAACGGCAGCGCGAAGGTGCCCACCACGTTCTCGATCATCTTGTCGGCCGTCTGGATGTCGAGGCCGCCGCGCGAGATGGCCTGCAGCGTATCGCTGCCGAGCTCGAGCCGCTCCTGCAGGTGCCGCTGCCGCGCTTCGATCGAGAGCTTGTAGAACCCTGGAATTCGCGAAGAGCTCATAAGCATTCCCTCTCGGCTAATCGACTCGCACGCCGGGCGCACCCAGCGAAAGATCCAGACGTTCGAGGCCAGCGTCGGCGCAAGCGCGATCGAAGGCCAGCGCGCGCTCCCGCGTCGCAAAGAGCGCGATCGCCACGTCGCCGCCGCCCGCGCCCGAGGGCTTGGCCGCGCCTCCGTGCGCCTCGGCCGCGCGCGCGATGGCGGCGAGCTCGGGCGTGATGATCGGCACGCACGCGCGTTCACCGAGCTCGCCCATCGCCGCGCCGTACGCGCGCGTGGCCTCGATGATCGCCGCGAGATCGCCGGTCACGAGCGCGTCCGCGAAGCGCCCCGCTTGCTCGCACAGCGCGTCGCGCACGCGCGCGAAGCCCTGCGCATCGCGCGCCTCGAACGCGCGCACGGCGCGCACAAACTCGCTCGTACGCGCCTCCTTGCCGGTCCACACCACGCGCGCCTCGAGCGCGCTCGGCAGGCGCACCCGCTCGGCCTCGGCCTTGCCGCCCGCGAGCCGAAAGCGCACGAATCCGCCGAGCGCCGCGGCGGCCACATCGGCCCCACTGCCTTCCGGTGCGATCGCTTTGTGGCCGGCGAGCGCGAGCTCGAAGGCGCGCCGCTGCACAGCCGGATCCTTCAAGTCATGACCGTGCGAAGCGAGCACCGCGCCCGCCACCGCGGCCGACGCCGCCGCCGACGAGCCCAGCCCGAATTTCTGACGTCCGCGGTACAGCTCGCTCGTGTCGATCGCAAGCTCGGCCGCGACGGGACCGAGCGCCAGCTCCGCCAATCGGCGCGTCTCGGCTGCTTCGGGGCGCAGAGGTTCCGCGTTCTTCGCCCAGCGTGCGTACACGCGCGCACCGGCCGCGGCCACGATCGCCGGCGCCCCCTCGAGCACGGCGTATTCGCCGGAGATCATCAGCTT
>CAZYWR010001262.1:0-5408 GCA_964651185.1 uncultured Polyangiales bacterium | reverse complement strand
GAGCGCGCCCGCCGCTTGGAACCGCTTCCCCAGGCTGCGCTGGTAGACCAAGCGGATAAGCTCCCGCGCGAGATCCGTCCCGAGATCGCCGACCGGAAAAACCTTGGCCGGCACGTGCAGCGGGAAGCGATCGTCGAGCACGGCCTTCACGTTCGTGCAGGCCCGAAGTCCCTCGCGTCCGTTCAAGCGGCCGAAGCCGGAACCGCGCACGCCGCCGAAGGGGAGCTCCATCGCCATGTAGGTGAGCGCGAAGTCGTTGACGGAGACGTTGCCGACCACGAGCCGCTCGGTGAGGCGCCGCGCGCGCGCAGGATCTTTCGTCATCACGGTCGCGCCCAGGCCGTACGCGGTGCCGTTCGCCACGCGGATGGCGTCGTCTTCATCGCGTACGCGCATCAGCAGCATGACCGGACCGAACGTCTCCTCTTGCGCGATGCGCATCTCGGGCGTGACGTCCGCGAGCACGGTCGGGGCGTAGTATTGCCCTTCGCCTTCGCGCACCCGCGAGCCGCCGGCGAGCAGCCGGGCTCCGCGGGCGAGCGCGTCCTCCACCAGCTCCTCGATGAGCGCGAGCTGGAGCGGTGAGACGATGGCGGCCACATCGACCGTGTTCGCGCCGCGCGGATCGCCCTGGCGCAGGCCGCGCGCGAGCTCGCCGACGCGCGCCGCGAAGGCGTCGTACACGTGCTCGAATACCAGGATGCGCTCGCTGGCCAAGCAGTTCTGGCCGCAGTTGATGAAGCAGCCGCACATCGCCGCGTGCGCCGCCTGCTCGAGCGCGGCGTCGTCGCACACGATCAGCGGGTCTTTGCCGCCTAGCTCGAGCACCACCGGCACCAAGCGCTTGGCCGCCTCCGCGAGCACGCGCTTGCCGTTCTCGTGCGAGCCCGTGAAGATCACCTTGTCCACGCCGCTCGCGACGAGCGCCGCCCCCGTGCGCGCATAGCCGTCGACGATCTGTACGAGCTCCACCGGATAGCCGGCCTGCTTGAAGGCGTGATCGAAGATGCGCTGGAAGTGTTGGGACGACCAAGCCACCCATTCGCTCGCCTTCACGATCACGGCGTTGCCGGCCATGAGCGCAGGAATCGCGGGGCCCAAGATGTTCTGCAGTGGATAGTTCCAGGGCGCGATCACGCCGATGACACCGAGCGGCGCGTATTCGATGCGCGCCCGCTTGTGCAGGAACAGGCCGGCGCTGACACGCTCCGGTTGCAGGTAGCGCTCCGCGTGCGCGATCGTCCAGCGCGCCTTCTCGACGATGGGCCAGACCTCGCCGATCATCGTGTTGTGGCGCGTCTTGCCGGAGTCGCGAACGACCACGTCGACCAGCTCGTCCGCGTGGGCGAGCACGTCATCGAGGATCAGGCCGAGCACCTTGCGCCGCTCGGAAAACGGCGTCTTGGCCCAGCTCTCCTGCGCCTTTCGCGCGCGTGCCACCAACGCCGGCAACGCCTCAGGGGGCGTGACGGGCACGCTGCCGAGCGGTCTGAGCGTGGCCGGCTCGTAGCACTCGATCACCCCACGCGCCTCGGCGCCTGCGGTCCCATTGCGCTCGCCGCGCCGCGCCCCTGTCTGCGCCGCCACGTCATCGCGCTCGCGCGCGGAGCCGCGCGCTTCGTCCGTGTGCTCGCGCGCGGAGCCGCGCGCTTCGTCCGTGTGCTCGCGCCCGGCACCGCGCGCTTCGTCCGTGTGCTCGCGCCCGGCACCGCGCGCTTCGTCCGTGTGCTCACGCGCGGAGCCGCGCGCTTCGACCTCAGGCATCGGCTCCCTCCGCTCGGCTTTCTGAACGCGCGCTGCGCGCTTCCGCCTCGTCTTGCTCGCGTACGCTGGGCTTACGCTTGATGCGACTCGTGCCCTGCGCCTCGAGGTAGGCCTCCCACTTGCGCACAGTAAGCCGCTGGTACGCCATCACCTGCGGATTGACCTCCGCGACGGAAGCATCCCAGTGCTGCTCGAAGGCCTCTTGCTCCTTCTGCACCGCCCAGCCGTCCTCGTCGAACAACGGGCGCACCATGTATTGATGCCCGAGCCGGATAAGCGGCGTCATCAGCCGCTGCGGCATCTTGAAGGGCAAGAATGGGACCTTGAAGTCGCGGTAGTAGAACAGGAAGAACACGCGCGTGGTGCGCTCGTCTTGCGGCAACAGGAACAGCCAGTGCTTCACGAACTCTTCGGTGTTCGACCACTGGTAAGGGTACTGGTAGCAAGAGTAATGCGACGTGCCCGCGTACTGCTTGCGGTCGATCACGACGTCCATGATGCGCGCCGCGGCGATCTTACTGTTGTATTGCAAGAGCACGCGGTCTTCCGTCTCCTCGATGCCAAGCAGCTCGTCGCCTTCGAACGGCCGCCATTTGCGGTGCAGGTAGCCGTGCGTGAAGTCGCTGACGTTGTCGAGGATCATCGAGTGGTGGCCGTGCCAGAGGAAGTCGATGACGTCGTGGGCCCAGCCGTGGGCGCCCTCGATCTCCGGGATCGAGGGGATCGCGCGCTCGCTGCTGCGCGCCGGGTCGCCCGGGAAGATCCAGATCATGCCGTGGCGCTCTTGGACCGGGAACGACTCGAGCGCGAGCTTGAGCTTCTTGCCGAAATCATTGTGCGGCATGTCGACGAGCTTGCCTTCGCCGTCGTACGCCCAGCCGTGGTAGGCACAGCGCAAGCTGCAGCCCTCGACCTGCCCAAGCGAGAGCTTGAGATTGCGATGCGCGCAGCGGTTCTCGACGCAGCGCAGCTGCCCATCGCGCCCTCGGAACACCGCCAACGAGCGGCGCCAGAACACGACCTCTCGCACCTGACCAGGGGCGAGCTCGCGGCTCAGGAGCGCGGCGTACCAGTAGTTCGGGTCCATGCCGGCGACGCGCGCGCGCTGCCGCAGGTTCGTCGCCTCCTCGAAGCTCGGGGCCGGCGGCTTTCGCGTGCCGTAGTCGTGTTTCGCCATGTTCGCGCGCCTTCCGTGGATGAACGCGCTGGCAATGTACTGCGCCCGCCAGAAACCGGCCAAACAAAATTTGAATTGACGATTTCAAAATGACTCGCATGATGGCCCGCTATGGAAAAGGCGGAGCAGGTCTCGTTGGTCACGGGCGGCGGCGGCTTCGTCGGGCGCGCGCTCGTGGACGCCCTCTGTGCGCGCGGCGACCGCGTGATCGTGGTGGAGCCGAGCGGCGACCCCTGGCGCGATGATATTCAGTTCGAGCGCGCGGACATCCGCGATACCGACGCGCTCGCGCGCTTGTGCGAGCGCGTGCACACGGTCTTCCACAACGCCTCGCTCGTGCACACGAAGCACAACCGCGAAGAGGACGTGTGGTCGGTCAACCTGGGGGGCGCCCGCAGCGTGCTGCGCGCGTGCTGGCGCGCGCGCGTCGCGAAACTCGTCTACGTGAGCACCGCGAGCGCGGTGTACGAGGGCGACGACATCGAGCGCGGCGACGAATCGCTGCCTTACGCCAGCAAATCGCAAGCGCCTTACGCCGACAGTAAGATCGCAGCCGAGCGCGAGATCCTCGCCGCCAGCGGCCAGCGCGGCGTGCTCACGTGCGCGATTCGTCCGCACGTCGTGTTCGGGCCCGGCGATCGGCGCTTTTTGCCCGCGGTGCTGAAGAAGGCGAAGGCCGGGCAGCTGCGCTTTTCGGTCGGGGTCCGAAACCGCAAGCTCTCGGACTTCACCTACGTCGACAACCTGGTCGATGCGCTCTTGCGCGCCGACGAGCGGCTTACGCCTGGCAGTCCGGTCGCTGGTCAGGCTTACTTCGTGACCAACAGCGAGCCGATGGTCTTCTTCGACTTCGTGGCGCGCGTGCTGCGCGAGCTCGGACTGCCGCGCATCGTGGGGGCCGTGCCCTACCCGATCGTCTACGCGGCCGCGGCCGTGAAGGAGGCGCTCGACAGCTTGCGCGGCGGGACGCTCCACGCCGAAGACGGGATGTCGCGCTTCGCGGTGCGCTACATGGTCCGCCACCACTACTTCGACATCGCCAAGGCGCACCGCGAGCTCGGCTATGAGCCGCGCGTGTCGCTCGAAGAAGGCATCCGCTTGACCTGCGCGGCGCTCCGGGCACAAGGCCTAGCGTGACCATCGAGATCGAGCACAAACAGCGCTTCGCGCTCTCCCCCGAAACCTACTGGCGCGACATCTGCCTCAGCCTGGCGTACACCGAGCGATTGTTCCTGGAGGCGCTCGGCTTTCGCAGCATGGAGGTGCTCGAGCACACGGGGAGTTACGAGCACGGACTCAAGCGACGCCTGCGGCTGACGAAGCCGCTCGATGCGCCCGCCGCGGTCACCAAGCTTTTCGGCGCCGAAGTCACGCTCGAAGAGCACAGCGAGTTCGATGCGGCGGCGCAGTGCTTGCACTACCGGATGGTGCCGGGCCTCTTGGCGGATCGCATCGACATTCACGGCACCGTGCGCGTGCGCGCGGACGCAGGCGAGGTCGAGCAGATTGGCAACACCAACCTGACCTGCCGGCTGTTCGGGCTCGGCGGCATCATCGAGCCGTTCATGGCGCGCTCCACCGAGCAGAGCAACGCCGACAAAGCCGCGTTCACGCAGCGCTATATCGCTGAAAAACAGCTACGCTGAGCGGCTCGCGGTCCCCGTTCGCGCCCCGCTCCGATCGCGCGCGGAAGCTCGAGCGGATATTCAGAACACGAAGCCGTCGTCGGCGATCTCCATCAAGCTCTTGCTGCTGGCGCGCAGCGTGGCGGCCAGCGTGCAGGTCCGCGGCAGGATGCGCTCGTAGTAAAAGCGCGCGGTCTGCAGCTTGCTGCGGTAGAAGCGGTCCTCGTTCGGGTCCTCGCCGAGGCGCGCGGCGGCGACCTTGGACATGCGGGCCCAAAAATAGGCGAGCGCTGCGTAGCCTGAGTACATCAGGTAGTCGAACGCCGCACCCGCGGCCTCGTCGGGGTTGTGTTCGCTGCGCCGGGCGAGATCGGTCGAGAGCGCTTCCCACTCCTCGCGCACCGCGGAGAGAGCATCCGCCTGGTAGCCGAGGGCGGGATGGCCCGAGAGCTCGTCGACCAGCGCGTCGATCTCGTGGAGGAACGGCTTGAGCAGCGCGCCGCGCGTGCCGATCACCTTGCGGCGCAACAGATCGTTGGCCTGGATGGTGTTCGTGCCTTCGTAGATGGACGTGATGCGCGCGTCGCGCGCGAACTGCTCCATCCCGCTCTCGCGGATGTACCCGTGGCCGCCCCAGCTCTGGATTCCGAGCTGCGCCGCTTCGTTGCCCACCTCCGTGAGAAAGCCCTTCACGATCGGGATGAGGAGCGCCAGCATGTCCTCCGCGCGGCGCCGCTCGGCCTCGTCCGGATGGTGCTTTTTATCGAGCGCGAGCGCGGCGTAGGTGGCGAGCGCGCGCGAGCCTTCGACCAAGCTCTTGATCGTGAGCAGCATGCGGCGCA